>JACPLS010000039.1:0-23240 GCA_016186375.1 Candidatus Pacearchaeota archaeon | reverse complement strand
AACATACATACCTGAGCCAATCCAGTATATTGCATCATAGTTTAATAAGTCATCCCAGACTGCTTTCATTCCTTCTGCTCCTTTAAATAACTCCGCAAATAACTTTTGTTTTTTTGATTTGAAAATATCTTGCATAACAGGTATAATTTTCATAACTTCAGTTTTAATTTCATCTAAACTCGACTTTTTCTCTTCAATATAACTTAGAATTTTATCAGGATTTGAAGTTCTGAAAACTCTTTTACCATTTTCTTCTATGTAAGATACTAACCCTTTTTCAATTAATTTGTTCAAAATATCGTATATGTTCCTTCTGTCTATGCCAACTTTTTCATGTATATTATTAATAGAAGTTATACCTATTTCAAATAAAGCGTTATAGACTTTAATTTCTCCTTCTGACAATCCTATTTTTTTAAGTATTTCGAAGTTCATAATTTTATAATATTCATGGACTATATAAATATTGCTATATTATGGTAGTATAACATTACCATAAAAGTTTATATACTATAATTTTATATTAACTATGGAGTAATAAATTACTTCGGAAAAAACAAAATGAATTATAGAATAGGTAAAGTTGATAATACAAGATATAGTAGACCGGTAAATCCTGCAGATGTAGATTTTAAGAAAGTGTACCATAAATTTATAGTTGCTAAAGAATTGGATGATCTTGTTTTTTATTCCGCACCAGCAATTATGGATCAACCTTCACATAGAGAAATAGCTCAATTATTCAGTTTATCTAATGTGTTAGGTGGTGGAGATGTTAGAGCTGACGATTGGGGGAGAGGATGGAAAGAGAGAACAACCCTTTTATTAACAAATGACTCTGCTACATATGGAACTGTTCCTCATAAAATATTGGAAAAATTTCCTCTTGATGAATTACTAAAAATTTATCAAAGATTAAACCCGGTGGTACAAAGTATTAAACTATTAATGTGTGGCCAAAGGGATATAGATTATGATAAGTGGAGAAGATTTCTATAATTAGAATTTTACTTTTAATTCTTTGTTGAAAGCAAGACTTTCTTTCGCTAAAAATTGTAGCAACTCTGGAAAACAGAAAAGTTTAAATATTTGTTTACACATAATTAAGTATGACTAATATGACTTTATCAATTCCAGAACAGCTTTTTGAGAAGATGAAAGCAATGAGAGAAATAAGATGGAGCGAGATAGCGAGGCAAGCCTTTGAAAATAAGATAATGGAAACTGATTTTGAAGAAAAACTATTAAAGAAAAGCAAAATAACGCAAAAAGATATCGAAGATATAAGCAGGAAAATAAAAAGAGAGGTTGCTCAGGATTTAAACTAATGTGAAAATCATTATCGATGTTAATATATTAATATCTGCATTATTGAAAGATTCTAAAACCAGAAATATTATAAGAAATTCAGGGTTGGAATTTTATTTTCCAGAAATTGCTCTCCATAAAATCATAAAATACAAAAACTATATGATTGAAAAAGCACAACTCATGGAGAATGATTTTATATTGCTGTTGGCAAAGTTGTTTTCGCATATTAAGCTTATTTCAAGAAGAGAGATGCTTGAACAAAAAGTTAAAGCTAAAGAACTAATGAAAACAATCGATGAAGAAGATTATCCTTTCATCGCAGCAGCTTTAAGCAAAGGAGAAGATGGAGTAATCTGGAGTGAAGATAGGCATTTTGATAAACAGAAAATAGTCAAAACATTAAAAACCAGTGATTTGGAAAAGTTTATGTTTTGATATTTTTTGACAGAGATTTCTTAAAGCTGGGGCCGATAATTGAAGCTGAAGTTTTATTCTCTGCTTTTATAAAAGAGGAAAAAACTATTTCTTCCCTGCAAGTTGCACAGCACTAACAATTAAATTGCATTTGTTTGGTTCAGGTTCATTGCCATAATTGTCTTGGCACTTAATATAATAAGTATTGCTCAACTTCCATTCAGCGAAATGATTTGTCTTTACATCGGGATTTGAATAAAGCATCTTCAACCCATCAGCAAAATTATAGTTGCAATTCTTTAGCGAATAGACACAGGCAGCCTCTTCATTTGTTACAATTTTTAGAGCATTTTCTTTTTCATCCTTATAGGCTCTTGTTATTGAAGGCGCGGATTTATCAACAAATACACTGAATCCAGTCAGAGATTCTGCTGCATTTCCTCCTGCATCAACACATCTGAAGAAATATTTATAATTTCCTGATGTTAAAGAAAGAGGTTGCTTATGCTGGAAAGAAGAGGTTTCAAACATTGCAATATAACTGTCTTTTTCTCCAGTTGGAGAGAAGTAACAGATTGCTTTTCCTTCATCAGAACCATCATCTGTTTCAACGCTAAGAACTGCTGGAACAACTTCTGTACTTCCAAGGATAGTTTCATTGGGACCTACACTTAAAATGTTTAAAGGTTTGCTACCTCTCAAAATAAGCTCATCACTAGCTACATTTTCATTATCTGATTTATCCTTACATCTAAAGTAGAATTTATTCTCTTCTCTATTCTTTATTCCTGTTAGATTACTGGAACAGGTATAAACTAAGTTTGCATTTATCTGGAAGCTTTCTGATGAACATTGCATGGTGTTTTCCATATCACTATACGATTTTGTTTCTCTGCTCCATTTACAATCAGCAGGCTCATTTGTATAAACTTCAATAGGAACATTTTCCTGATTAAATGTAATTGGATTTCCTGATGGAATTGAAAAACCTTCTATTAGAGGAGGAGTTGTGTCTGGACCTTTATCTACACAGAAACTTATTGCGTATTCATCAACATTTTCATTTCCGTTAGCGTCTCTGCATCTAGTATAAAGCGCAAATGTTCCATCATTTGTAAGTTCAGGAGCTAATTCTCCTCCTGTTCCAGTATTTGGACCAGGAAGCCTCATTTGTTGTGTATGATTATATAGGAAATAATTGCTTCCTCCGAAATAATATTGCATTTCATCAAATTTGCCTGTATGGTTGTAATCTAATTTACATTGTGCTGGCTCATTTGTTATTATTCCAAATTCTAAAGGTGTGAAAGCAGGAAGACATCCGGAAGAACCTGAAACAATCTTAACACCTAGAGCAGGGGGCCTGATGCTAGTATCTGGAACAAATTTTAAATTATATTGTGCTGGCTTTAATGCATCTGACCACGAGGCTATTATTGGGCTCGTAACATCTTTTGGAGATACCCAAGCGCATTTTTCTTCTTTTGTTCCGGGATTAAGAAGTTGGCATGCTTGTCCTAGACTTTTACAACGATATTCAGAACATGGCCTATATGAATCTTTATTGCATTCTTCGCATTTTGATCCTCCCAGAGCAGGCTCAAAAGGAAGACATTGGAATGTCACCATTTTTTTCTTTGTGGTTTTATATGTGAGAATGAAAACTGCGGCTGCGACTAGCAATCCTGTAGCTAATCCGGCTCCTCTTGCAGTATTAAATACACCTAAAAATTTTCCAGAAGGTGATATAAGACTATTCAGATAACCACTTTGAATTGCGCCTGTAACTGCTTGACCGGCCATGATACCTGCAAAAGCAGCAATACTTAAAGATTTAGTTGTGTCGGAATCAATCCCTGCTAAACTTCCTATAACTTGAATAACTCCAACAATAGTTACTGCAAATAACAAGCCACTAACCAGATGTCCAACTAACGGATTTTGTATTCCGCTCCCAAAAACGCCGAATGGACCTTTATAAGGTGTGTAGCCTTGAGTTATCGCCGGAACTGTTCCAACTCCCTGTGTGCTCATGGTTTGTTGTATTTGTTCGTATTGTGATGCGGTAAAATGACTTTGTTCTGCACCACTTTTATAAAAAAATGTTGCACCTCCCTTGCCATCTGGAATTATTTTAGTAACTGGATCACCTACTCTTACAGGTATATCAAAAGAAGTATCAGAAGTAAAAGAAAATTCTTTTGTTGGAATTAAACCTCTCCCCGAAGATAAAAGTGCTCCACCCGAAGTTTTAACCCCTGTTAATGAAGCGCTGGGTGTAGTTTGAATCGAGACGCTATCGGTTGTTTGCAGAGGAGAAATATCTGAACTTATAACTTTTTCTCCTGGAGGATTAGCTCCTATGTTATCACCAATCTGTGGTTCAGAAGGATTATCTCTAATGTCTAAAGTTGGTTGATCTTCTTGCAAATTTGGATTATGAATAGCACTCACAATCTCAACTTCTTTCGAAATAAGAAAAGCAAGAGCAAAACTCATGCTAACAAGCAAAACAATTTGCAAAAATGCTCCAAATAAAACAAAGTTCTTTTTCCTCTTTTTTGGCATATATAGTAAAGAAATATGTTATTTATAAATATTCTTGAATATGGTTTGATTTTTATTTCTCTTCATAAACTTCAAATTCAAGCTTTCCTAAAAATTCATCCCCACTATACCAGAGAGCTACATAATTGCCCGGAGTTAAATTTATTCCTGTGCTAAATTCTTTATCATTATAGACTCTTAATAAACCATAAACAGAATCATAACCTCCCTCTTTAGAGCTGACTGTATCTAAGATTTCACCGTTTCTGTTTGTTAATTTATATATTAAATCTGGAATCTTTTTTGATGCACCTATTTGTATTGTCATTTTCTCTTTTGTGGAGAATCTTTCCTTTATACCGACGGCTTCATCAGGAAGTTCATATTTATTATTATTGTTTAAATCAGATATGTAATTATAAGTAGCCATAATTATCCGTTCAAATTTTGAGTGAGATTTAACGCGAATACCCGTCTTTATTATTTCTTTTTTCTCTTCTCTAGGTTTTTCTATGCCAAGATTCCTTAGCCTTTCCTGAATTATTCTCTGTGTTTCAGGATCCTGAGGTACATTATATTCGATAGTTCCGTCAGGTTGTTTTTTTCCATATATAATTTTATCGCCAATTACTATATAATCTTTAGATTGCGCATTTCCGATATTAACATTTACTTCGCTTCTTCCTGCTTTTGCTGCTTCTATTTGAGTATTACGGTAGAATTCATTATTTCCAAATTGGCCTATTGCACTCCAAGCAGCAGCTTTTTGTGGTGTTTTTGATAATTGAGCATTTGCATTTGCAATTGGACCTAGAGACAGTTCGGTAAAACCATCCATTATTCTCTCCCCATCAGTTCTTCCATCTGGCCCCACAGTATCACAGCCTATTGTTAATACAAGAATTCCTAATGATCCTACAACCCTTAGTTTATTTATTAATGACATATTATTATTAAATGATTTAATTATTATTACTCTTCATAATAAATAATATTCGCGCTTCCGTCTGGATGTTCTATGAGGTAGTGTATATCGAGAGTAGGTATACCTTTCTCTATTTTGTCTCTTAAATCAGGAATTACCGTTGCAAATGACCTTTTCATTCTGTCTTGCAGATCTTGAATTCTTGGTAATTCATAAAGTAAATCACCATTTGGCATTCTCTTACCTAATAGTTGATATTTGTTATTAGAAGGTGTTGAATTATTATAATTTGGATATGAGTTTACTTTATATGTCTGATAAGTTGATTCACAACCTAAAAGTAAAGCTAAACCTGTAGCCATTCCAATATTCTTTAGTTTGTTATTTATCTTCATAGATTTGTAGGATAAGAGAGGTATTTAAATGTTTGTATTTTAACTATTATAAAGTTACAATAAAAATCATTTTTTAACTTTACCAATTGAAACATTAAATCCTGGTTTATATCCACTATCTCCAATCCAATTTATCTTAGGTCCACAATCTCCTAAGGCAAGGCAGATTCCAGCTCTTTGTTTTTCCCATCTCTCATCAAGACATTCGCAATTTCCAACACATTTCTCTCCACCAAATAATCCTTTTTCAAAAGTTACTATGCATTGAGCATTTGCCTGCGCGCATATGCTTTTGGCCTCCTCTCCTTCCCAGAATTTTATTCCCGGAGTATTTTTAGGTAAACAAACTCCGCTGATTGTTGAATTTCCTATACCTTCTCCTTCTTTCCAGAAGCAATCTCTTCTATCTGTATTCTCACAGTCTTTCTTGTCAATTTGCCCAGTACAATCTTGCCACCTGTTGACTCTGCACGCTGCCTGTGAAAAAAGCCCTACAGAAGTTTCTATGTTATCTCCTATACATTCTTCCTGCCTGAAATCAGCGCATTGTTCTAAGACTTCTTCTCCATTTATACAGATATGTTTGTAATATCTTGAGCCAACAGAATTATCTCCTTCTCCTTTGGTTCCTTTATCGTCATAAACACACCATGATTCACCATGTTTATAGGATTTTCCATTTTGTGTGCTTTTACAATTTAAATCAGCGCATATATTATTTCCATAAGATGGTCTATTGACTTTTGAAGATGGCCTGCAGTAGCTGCCTTGTAGATAGTTGCAATTTCCGCAAGTTTTTGAATTAGAATTAGCGCTACCTACTCCACAACTTTCATCTTTATCTTTGGTATTTGTCCAATATTCTGCATCATTTATTTTAGATACATCATAAATGTTTGCCGGATTACCACATGTATCAACAAAATACACTTCATCTTTTCCAGGTATGCAGAGAGTGTTAGTCGTCTTTCCACAATTTGTTCCCAATTCGGGAGCAGAACAAAGCTTTCCTGCAAAAAACTCACCCTTAATCGAAGAGCTGTTTAATCCTTGTCCTCCTAAACATATGTCTCTCGTTGTAAATTTACAAGTACTTTGAAATTCAAAATCATAAACACATGCTCCTTTCTCTTGACCTTGTACTTTCAAAATACACTGAACCTCATCTTTTATACTTCTATCATAATTTGTCTGGAGACCGAGATTTGCAGATAAATATTTACATCTTGTTAATGTTACAAAAGCGGCTTGATCACCTAAAATACAACATCCTAATCCACACTGTGGAGGAGATTTTTCAGACCATGTACCATTATTAGCATTACAAACTAATTGAGGAGTGTTGTCAGTGCATAATCCTCCTCCATTATTATAACAAGTTCCTGGTTTGCAATAAGATGTTGATAAACATGACGTTGGAGTTTGCCTTGCATCAGATGCGCATTCTTCTGCTGGAACATTCTGGCAATAAAGATTGCTTATTGTTTTCTCGCAACAGACAGTCGCTTTTACCTCTGCTGAAACAAAAGACAAATTAATAATAAATAATCCTATAATTATAAATAAGCCAATAACTGCTAATTTTATTTCTTTGGATTCTTTATAAGCTGGTTTATTTTTTCCTTTCATTTTTAATATCCTTTTCAATTAATTTTTTTATATCTTCAATCATGGCATTTATTCTATCTATATTGTACATCTGAAATTCTCCCAAACATATCTGTTTATTATATGTGAATAATCTAAATATAATTTAAGCGTTTTTAATTTGAGATCATATATAAAATTTTTATCTTTTACAACTATGGGCTTTCCTTCTTTAAAAACTTTAAATTGAATAGTTAAAGGGAGCCTATGAAAATAACTGACATCTAAATTATCAGTTACAGGAAACCTAACATCTTCATTATCATTTTTTGTTATTATACAAATATCTATATCAGATAAAATATTCTGTTTTCCAGTAGCGTAGCTTCCAAATAAATAAACGGCCTTAACATTATTATTTCTAGCTATTTTTTTTGCTATTTCTTGAATCTCTTCAATTTTGGTTGTAAATCTTCTTTCTTTTAATTCTATTTTCATTTTAAACTCCGTATCCCGGTGGCCATGAAAGGCTTTTGGATGCGAATCTGAAGCTGTCATTTGAAACAACATTTGTCAGTTTGTATACCTTACTACCATCAGATAATTTTGTTTTCTCTATCTTTAAATCAGGATAGTATTGCATATATAATGTCGTTTCTGAATCGCCTAAACTAGATTCAAATTCTATAATACTGCTAGCTATCAACAATAAATCATAAAATTGGCTGTCAAAACCAAGTTCAAATTTTTCAAATCTTTGAGTTGATTCTTTTTTTATTGTTATTGGCGCGACAACTAAAAACTGAATGTTTCCAGGATTTATTGAAACACTGCTGTCAGTTTTTCCTAAATTGACATCATATCCTCTTTTTTCATATTCTTTTTTTAATTCTCCAACACATATTTCTGTTCTTCCTTTTATCAATGATGAAAAGTCCTTCTCAAATTGCTCTTTGATAGCAGGTTGTTGAACAACACAGGTTTTATAATTCTCTGTTGTATAGCAGAGATATTTTATCTTCTCTCCTTTGTATTCTAAAAATCCTTCAGGATTTTTATATCCTCCTTGATTTCCAAGAATAGCTAAATTTTCTTTTAAAGATGGCTCAATACAAGTTTTTAAATAAGTTTCAGGCGACAGAGAAGATTGTTGCAACAAAGGTAATCTTGGCCTGAGTAAAATCACAACAAGCGCAATTACAATTATTAATGCAATAATAACAAAAATTGCTATCTGCCCTTTTTTATTTTCCATACTCAAGTGAAAACAAGGATATTTATAACTCTTGCGCCTTAGTATCATATGACCCTCCTTTGACAATAATGCTGCAAGTTCCAGGATAATTATTAAATTCATCATTACACTTAATATAATATTTATCTCCTTTTTTTAGTTCTGTGTTGTGCAATAAATCAGAACCAGACATCTCAGTAGCATTTTTTATATCAAATGAGCATTGTTCTGCTTGATTGAAGCTGAAAAAACATTTGGCTTTTTCATTAGTTATTACTGCTAATTGTCCAGACTGATCGTAGACTCTTGTTACTTTCGGCGGTTCATTGTCAAACTTTACCTTAAATTTAGCAGTCTTTTCAGCAATGTTTCCAGAAGTATCTTCGCATCTAACAGGGAAATCATAATCTCCGGGAAGTATCGCATTAAAAACTTGCCTGTGTGATGAAGTCCAACTTCCTTCTCCGAATTCAATACCGGATAATCCATTCCAAGAATAGAAGCATCTTGCTGTTCCGTCAACTCCTCCAGAGGTTTTTACGACAATATCGACTGTTCCAAGTTCTGTACCAAATGCAAAACTCTTGTTATCAACACTTATTGAATCAATTTGCAAATTGCTCTTACTTCTAAAAATTTTAAATTCATAACTTTGTTTATTTGAATTTCTTCTGGTTGCATTTTCTCCTTCAAGCCATGGCTGATCTAAACAACGGATATAATATTTATGCTCATTTTCAGTTATTGGAAATATTGTGTTGCACTGCCAGCCTAGTAATTGTCTATCTTCAAACTCATTTTCACATGAAAAATTATTCTTCATTGAACTATAATCCAAGTCTTTAGAATCCCAACTACATTCAGCTGGCTCATTTGTGAAAACAGAAGCATCAAGTTGAGTTGCATTAAAGCTTACAAATTCAGAGTAAGGTTCTCTAGCTGCTATTATTGCAGGAGTTGTATCATTTCCTTGTTTAACACAGAAATTAATTACAAAGTCTTTATCGTTCTTATTGCCGTTTTTATCTTGGCATCGCACATAAATATTAAAATCAGATTTTGCCCTAGGGTCAAAGCTCTCTAATCCTAAACTTTCTAAGCTAGGAATTATTAAAGGATTTGTATGATTTCTGAGATATAAGTTTCTTCCTCCAAAGTTAGCTTCCATTTCATCGAAGCTTTTTCCAGATTCCTCGCTTATTTTACATTGAGCGGGTTCATTTATTTCAATGCCGAATGGAATTAGCTGATAACTTTCTGCTATGCATCCATCATTACTTTGTGATTTTATCTTTATTCCTAATTCTGATTCTTCCAGGGAATATTCTTGAGGGAGAATATTTTTCATTACTTTAATAACCGGAGATGCAGCATCATCCTTTCCAATATCAACACATTGCTCCTCCCCAGTTCCTTCATTTAAGAATTCACAAGTCTGTCCTAGTGAATGACAAGCATAAGGAGAACATGGCAATCCATCTTTCCCACATTGCTGGCATTTCACTCCTCCCGTCGGAGCTTGCCATGGCTGGCATTGGAATGTGTAATATACTTTCTTTATTTTACCTATGCCTAGAGCAGCAAAGATAATAATCACCACGATTACAACTATTATTGCTATTATCGCCACTGTTAATAATGGAGCTAAAGCGGCAGCAATAGATCCAGTTCCTGTGCCTATAACTTGAGATCCAATAATTGCACCTGCAACTGCTCCGACAGCCATTAAACTGTAAGTAACAGCTGGAGGTAATCCTCTCCCAACTCCTGTAAAACTCAATAATAAAGAAACAACTGCTAATCCAACAGCTGCTCCAGCTACTGCACCACCTAATCCAGTAATACCAGGTCCAGCAGCGCCGACAGATCCACTAGTAACTGTTGTAGTGCCGGTTGCAGTAGTGGTCGTAACTGGTATAGTATAAAGTGTGCTTCCTGCTGCAAAAGTTAAGCCAGGTATAGCTATTCCTAATTTGACTGCGCCCATGATTAAGATGCCAGCCATACCTGAAGTCATCGAAGCCATCTTTATCACAGCGGCTGTTTTATCTGCGGGCGTTTTGGCGAGACCAAGGCCACCAGGAATTCCCAATTCACCATAAAATTCACTCAAATTTCCAGGATCAGCAACTTTACCAGAAACAACATTTATATATTTTTTCAATCCTGAAATGTAACCTGCGCTTAAGTCACCCTTTTCTCCTATTTCTTTTCCTAAATTATCTTTCTTTTTACTCTTGAAAACAAAATGATTTTTTGTTAAATCACCAACAATATTTACCTTTGTCCCGCAATCTCCTAAGCTTATACATAAGTCATTCATTTGCTCTGCAAATTTTGGCTTTGCGCAATTGCAATTAGCTTTGCAGTCCCAGCCGCCAAGACCTTTAACATAAATAACAGTACATTTTTGTGTTGCTAAAGAGCATATTGCTTCACCTCCAAAACCAGAATCTGATGAAGTGAGGTCAAATCCTGGCGGGTATTTAGGAGCGCAAATATTGAACTTAAATCCTTTTCTATTAATATTAACTTCTTTTACAAAACAGTCAGGATTTTTTGTGCACTTGTCATCTCTTTTCTTTTCTTCACCAGCACGCAAAGATTTGTCTTTGCTCTTAACTTCAGAATTATATTCAATACATTGCTGCCATCTGTTTATGCGACAGGCTGCAGAAGAAAATGTTCCTCCGCCAGGAAGAGGAGTCTTTGCCTCGACACAAATTTCATTCCTAAAATCAGCACACGGTTCTGTATTAATCGATCCATCTATACAGACTTTCCTGAATTGCCTGCTTCCAGCAATATCCGTTGAACGAAGTAAAGAATCAGCTCCTTTATCTGTCCCTATTGATCCTTGATAAGCGCACCAAGATTCTCCATGTGCTTTTTTCTTCCCCTCAGAATCTATACAACTCAAATCTTTACAAACAAAATCAAATGCACTATCTGATAACTTCTCACTTGTTGTTTTCTTTTCGCATTTGCTTCCTAAAAGGTAATCACAGTTTCCACAGCTTTTTTGGTTTGCCAAAAGATTCTTATCTGTTCCAAGAGAACAACTTTCATCTTTGCCTAAAACTTTTCCACCATTGTAGCTTTTTAATTTGTTAGAATCATAAATATTTTCCCTATTTCCACAAGAATCAAACCAATATATTTCATCTTTTCCTTCGGCGCATTTTGCAGTTGCTTGCTGTTTGCAATTTGTCTTTAGTTCTTTATTTGAACATAACAGGCCAGAATAAAACTTTCCTTTATAATTTTGGAGGCAATTGGTTTTTGTAGTAAATCTACAAGTATTTTCAAATTCTTGTTCAAATACACATGCTCCTTCTTCCTGTGTTTTTGCCAAAGCAAGACAGCCAATTTCTGTCGTTATCTCTGGTCTAAAATCTTTTTTTAATCCGAGGGCAGAAGAATCTTTCTCACATTGTTTTTCCGTCCCAAAATATGCTCCTTCACCTAGAACGCAACAACCTTGCTTGCATTGCTGGACATTTCCATAAGGATCATCAAACCATTTTCCTCCACCCTCTTCACATTTCGCCCTAGGTGCCCCAACAGAACAAATACCTTCATTTGTATTGTAACAAGTTCCTACTTTACATTGGGCTACTTTATCAATAGTTGTTGGAAGGCATTTTCCATCACACTTTTCTTCGCATTCACTTGCTGGAAAACTTTGGCATATTTTGTTATCTTTTGTCTTTAAACAAGTTTGCGCCCCTTGTTGTAAATCACTATTTTCCAAGGCAGAAACTAGTCCTTTCTCATTGAAAATAAAAGACCTAATAAATTTCAAAGCATTTAACAATACCTTATTACTTTCTATTCTTTTCTCTTCTTTCTTAATAATTTGATAATCTATATTTTGAGATTTGAAAGCTTCATTAATCATGAAAGAAAAAGCAAATGTCACGCCTATAAGAAGTGCTATCTGTAATATAACTTCAAATCTGATAAGTTTTTTACTTCTCTCTTTTTTATATTTATTATTTGTTTTTATTATCACCATATTATTAAATTCCCGGCGGAATAGCACAGCCTCTCACTGCGATATTCATCTCTTTATTTGAATGTTTGTCTTTAATAGTATAGACTTTTGTTGAATCAGATAGGGCAACTTTTTTTATACCAAATCTTGGATAAAGGATCATGTAACCGACATATTCAAAATAGCAAAACTTTGCTTCTTGATTTCCTATTTCAGTCGCAACTTTTGTAAGGTCAAAGAGAGGATTATTAATTTCAATTTTGAAATCCTTAAATCTTTTTGTTTTTTCTTGTTTCGATAAAGTTAAATCTCTAGATATGAAAAGGTAAATTCTATCTGTAGCAAGAGATATGTTAATCTTCATTGGTTCCATTATAACATTATATTGCCTCTTTTCATATTCTTCTTTTATTATCGAGAAACACTGGTCAATCCTAGGTAATGCGAAGTCTAAAATCTCGTTTTTTATCTCTTCCAATAGAAGTGGATGTTGGTTAATACATGGCTTATAATTCCCAGTATTCTCACATAAATATTCTACTTTGTTCTTGTTATATTCTTTAAAGTTTCTTGGTTCTACAAATCCTCCATGTTTTATTATCAAATCCGCGGCTTCATTTGTTGCTTCTCTGGCGCAAGATTCAATTCTTTCTTGAGGGTTTGCAATTTCCACAGATGGAACAATCGCTTTTTTTGAAAAAACAAAGATTATTGCAATAAATGCAACTATTACAATAGCGATTATGAAAAATATTGCTACTTGTGCTTTTTTATTTTTTATTTTTAACATTTTTCTCCTTCGATAACAATAAAATAGCATCTTCAATTATATGAGATTTATTTCTATAATTGCCTACTTCAATTAAACGATCTAGAATTTTGTCTGTTTCAGGATCTATAGTTGCGGATACTCTCTTTTTCATTTTTCTAAAGTATTATTTTATCTCACTAAGTATATTTAATATATTATATCTTATCTTGTATTATCAAGTATTACTCATATTTAAACATTTCTGAATTAATAAATTAACGGAAGAGATTAACTAAATTTATATATTTCTTTTACCTAACTAAGAGATGGACAAATCGTATCTCGGTTTAGTACAGGTATTTTGGGGCAATGGAAAGGGCAAAACAACAAGCGCGTTAGGAACCGCGCTTCGCGCTTGCGGTAATGGTTATAGTGTACATTTAGTTCAATTTATGAAAGATGGAACAGGAGATTCTGAAATTGATTATCCCGGAGAATTAAAAGCAATAGAAAAATTTGATAGTTTTTCGTTTAAGCGATTTGGCACTGGCTCATGGATTATAGGAACTCCAAAAGAAGAGCACATTGAAAAAGTTAAAGAAGCGTTTGTTTATCTTAAATCCTGTTTAGGAAAATATGATATAATTATAGCTGATGAAATTCTTTATGCTGTTCAGCTAGGATTGTTAAAAGAAGAAGATATAATACAATTAATAAAAGAAAAACCCCCAAAACAGGAACTTATACTTACTGGCTCTCATAAGCCTCTTCCCTTAGTTTTCGAGCTCGCTGATCTCGTTACTGAAATTAAGAAAATTAAACATCCTTACGATAAAGGCATTATGGCTAGAAAAGGCTTGGAGTATTGATATGGTAAAATATAAAATAATTAATGGAATAGCAAATAATTTTTGTAATAGCTTAATAAGTAACCCAAGTTATGAAAGCTTATGGTATCCTATAGGAATGATTGGCGAGAAAAATAAAGAAAATCCTCAGAAATTATCTTTTAATCTCAAGAAAAATGAGATTACTCCTTCTAATTATGATGACATTGAGATAAAAAGCATAATAAAAAATAAGGTAGATTTTTTATATAAAGAAATAGAAAAATTAAATATTAAAGTTAATGAGATTGATAGCGTAATTGTGTTTTTAGAACAAGAAATTAATAGAAAACAAACTCCCGGAGGAAAAATTTTTAATGATAAAAGGAAAGTGAAATTAGTTATTACTTTAACTAATGGAAAATTATATGAAGGTAAATCTATAGGGGGTTTTTTATCGACTAATCGTTGTTAAATAATTAATATCATTTTAATTAAGATTTAATAATGACCAAATAGCGATAAAAGATGAAATTAATAAAATCAATAATCGGAGTGGGAAATTCTGCAGGAGATTTTTATTGAGATAAATATAGGAGAAAATAGTTTAAGCCTCAAACTCTGTCTCACTCTTTATTTCTTTCCCATCAATTTTCAAAGTTCTTATCACAACTCCTCTCCTTTTTGCTTTTTCTCTCAATTCAGCTGGGTCTTCGATTCCTTCAGGTAAAATAATTTCATTAATCTGTATAATATGTTTGACATTTGCTTCTTTAAAATTCGATATTTCAAATAGCATATCTTTTATAATAGAGCCATCTGAAGTTTTTAAAGTACAGAAATCTGCTGAAACTTCTTTATCACCTTTTGTCGGTGGTTTAGCACTTTTCGGTGCTTTTGATTTAACTTTTAACTCATAATTATCTGTTTTAAATGAGAGTGCGTAAAATGCTTTTGGAAATTCATTCATTAGAGAAATAATCTTATCAGGAGAAACCTTTGTATTGACAACCGCCTGTTTTACTCCCATAAACTGCTTAATTCTCTCTATTGGGAACTGTGCTTTATCTTGGATATTAAATGTTGCCACGATAACTCCTGTTACTTCTACTTCATTAGATGATTTTTCCAGACAGGTACGGACTAGATAATTTCCATATTCTGCGCTAGTTTTTATCAACCACCTTTCCTTCTGCTTTTTTGCCTCAATCAAATATCTATTGGCAAAATCTCCTCTGCTAAATTTTACTAAAGAGCTATGGACATCTTCATCAAATTCTTTTAGGAAAATCTTGTGAATTACATCTTTCATTATCTCCTTAGAAAAAATAGATTTATAAATTTAATTAACCCTCAAATCTTCAGTCGAATTAATATTAAATCATAGGCAACGTCTCAGTTTGCTGATTTACAACCTTTCCTACTGGTCGGAACTTATCGTTAACTAGAATTCCATATTGTATTTCAAACCTAAACCTATGTAATAAGATAGAATAAGTTCTTAATGAGGGCAACACCCTTAATTTATATGCATTACATCCATCTGGAGATTCCAAATGCTTTAAATGGTCCATTCTTCTTAAATCTGTAATTAATTCCCCCATAATTTGAGAATTTTCATTATCGATTTGAGTAGTATCTAAAATTCTTATTAGCATATTCCACGTGAATTTATTTTATTTATAATGCTATCTCCATAAAATATCGGACACTTTGTCTCCAATCTTATAAATTTAATTAACCCCTAAACAAGCATCTCAATATCCTTAATTAGGCATTCCGATATTAAAAAAATCAAATCAATAATTAATTTCGAAGTCTTGTTAAGATTTATATATTGATGGATATATGTTTATTTATGAATTTCGGAGAGAAAGAAGTAAGGCGCCTTTCAACAATTATATTAGTTTTAATACTTTTAGTCTTATCATTTCTCTTGATTAGACCGATTTTGATGTCTATAATTGCTGGATTAATAGTTGCTTATATTTTTATGCCTCTCCATAAGAAAATACATAAACACATTGAGAATAAGACTCTGGCAGCTTCAATTGTTTCTCTTATAATTATTGCTGTAATTATCGGATTATTATGGGTGATGCTCCCATTGATCCTTAGAGAAATATCAGAAGTCTTTATTGCATCTCAAGGATTTAATATGGAAAACTTTCTAAGAACTCTTTTTCCTTCAGTTTCAGATCAGTTCATATTCCAAACATCTAAAACTCTTTCTAATATTGTAGAAAGCGCCACAACAACTGCAAGGAGCGAACTACTTAAACTAGTATTAAATATTCCCGTAATAACACTTCATTTATTCATAGTAGCATTCACCTTCTTTTTTGCAATGAGAGATTCTGACCAATTGGTCAGTTTTGCCAAAGGCCTTTCACCTTTAAATGAATCTAAAGAAAAAATTATTGTTAAACATTTTAAAGACATGACTGATTCTTTAATTTATGGTCAAATAATAGTTGGCCTTGTTCAGGGAATTTTAGCAGGAATAGGTTTTGTAGTTTTTGGTGTTAAGAATATCCTTGTTCTCACAGTGCTTGCAATTTTCTTCTCTATTTTACCCTTTCTAGGCCCTTTTATTGTATGGGTACCTATCTCAATTTATATGTTTACAGTTAAACCAACTGGTATAGCGCTAATTTTTCTTTTTTACAACTTATTTATAGTTTCTCTGATTGATAATTTTCTTCGTCCATATATAGTTTCAAGAAAAACTGATGTCTCCCCAGCTATAATATTAATAGGTATGTTAGGAGGCCTCTTTGTTTTTGGAATTATGGGCCTCATTATTGGCCCCCTTATTCTGGCTTATTTAATCACTTTGCTTGAATCCTTTAAAGACAAAAGCATTTATGCTCTTTTTGACTAAAACAAATGCTTTTTTTTAATTTGAATCAAAATTAATTTTTATTTAACCAAGAAAATTAATAACACAAAATAAATAAAATCAAACATTTATAATTTATAAAGAAATCTAATATTTTTCTTTATCTAAAAGATTTTAATAATTGTTTTATTGGCTTCAGAAAAAGATATATAAATGTCTTTTTCATCAAATGATCATATTAAAGAATAAAGAGGTTTAAATTTAAATTAAAAAAGTAAGATGAAATTAAAAATAAAAAAGTTTATGGTAGATGCTGGAAGGCCAGTAGTATTTATGCATGAAAATACTGCTAGAAACTTAGATGTCCATGTTGGTGACAGAGTGGAAATTCAGAAAAATAAAAGGAAAATTGTGGCTGTAGTCGATTTAGTTATTGGTTTTCTGAATATTAACGAGATAGCTCTTTCTCGAGATATTTTAAACTATGAGACATTAAAATCGGGAGATTTAGTAGATGTTAAGGCAGTTTTTTCTCAAAGAAGTTCATTAATTATAGCGAAAAAAATGCAAGGAGAAAAATTAAGCAAAAAAGATATCTATACAATAATTGAAGACATTGTCAACAATATCCTCACAGAGCCAGAAATTGCTTATTTTGTATCAGCAGTATATGAAAAATGTTTCGATATAGATGAAACGATTTATCTTACAGAAGCGATATATAAAACTGGTAACATTCTTTCATGGAAAAACAATGTTGTTGCTGATAAGCATTCAATTGGAGGAATCCCCGGAAATAGGACTTCACCAATAGTAGTTTCAATATGTGCAGCTGCAGGTTTAACTCTTCCAAAAACATCTTCCAGAGCAATTACATCAGCAGCAGGAACAGCCGATGTTATGGAAGTAATAACAAAAGTTGACCTAGAATCTTCAAATTTAAAAAAAATAGTCGAAAAAACAGGGGCTTGCCTCGCATGGGGCGGTTCTCTAGGCTTAGCTCCTGCAGACGACAAACTAATAAAAGTGGAAAGAATTTTAAATGTGGATCCAGAATCACAATTAATTGCTTCAATTATTGCCAAAAAACTTGCTGTTGGGAGCAAGTATGTTTTAATTGACATTCCTTATGGAGATGGGGCGAAAGTTTCTAAATCTGAAGCAGAAAAGTTAAAAAGAAAGTTCTTAATTATTGCAAAACATTTTAGAATAAATATGAAAGTCGTCCTAACTTTAGGAAATCAGCCAATAGGAGATGGAATTGGCCCAGTTCTTGAAATTATTGATGTACTGAAAATATTAAATAACTCTTCCACAGCTCCCAAAGATTTAGAAGATAAATCAATTTTTCTTGCAGGAGAAATTCTTGAAATGACAGGAAAATCCCAGAAAGGCTCAGGAAAATTAACAGCGAATCAAATTCTTTATTCTGGAAAAGCATTAAAAAAGTTCAATGAAATTATCAATGCTCAAGGCAGAAAAAAAGTTAAGCTTTCTCCGGCAAAATTTAAAAAGACAATATTCTCCAAAAAGAATGGAACAATAAAAATAATAGATAACAAAATAATAAATATCATGGGGAGAAAAATTGGTTGTCCAGCAGATAAAAGAGCAGGCCTCTATATTCATAAACATCTCGGTAACAAAGTAAAAAGAGGAGACGAATTATTAACTTTTTATGCAGAATCCAAAGAAAAACTAAATGACTCGCTTACTTTCTTCAAATCAACTAGGCCAATAAAGATTAATTAACATTTAATAACAGTTGGATTGTACGCTTTTTATGTTTGGAGTTACAGATAGAATATATACGTTTAGCAAGAAATTTAAGAAATATAGAGATATTGAAGTGGATTGGAAACCTGAAATCTCACTTTCTGATAAATATAATAGAGATTGGTATTGTTTCGTGCCTCAAAATACTGTCAGATTCTCGATTTTTAGAAATGGGCTTATTCCCAACTGTGGAAATGTATTTATTTATAAAATATATTCATTAAATATTATTGATAATAATCCAACCCGCACTTTAGAGAATCTCCAAATAATTTACAATGATGTTTCTGAAAGATTATATAATTCCTTCAAAGAAAAAAAGGATATAAGTTTCCTCGGAGTCAGTTTAGGAAATGTTTTAGCTGTAAGGGCAGCAGGAGAAGTAGGTTCAAAAATTGAAAGAATAGTCTCAATTGCAGGTGGAGGAAAACTTGGCCTATCGGCCTGGGAGGGCATATTAACATCTAATATTGCAAAAAGTTCTGGTTTTCGATCACCAGAAGAATATGAAGAGATATTATCTTCTTTTAGTCCAGTACATTATATAAATAAAATTCTGGCCAAAGAAATACTAATAAGATTAGGCGCAAGAGATTTATTGATTCCTTTCAATCATGGGCAGGAATTAGCTTCTGCTTTTCGAGATCAAGCTTCCAGAACAGAAGCAAAATATGATTGTAAAATCTATCCTGGATCAGATCATTCAGCAACAATTTTTCTTTCAGCCCTTTTTAAAGTAACTGAAAGAAGATTAAGGTAAATTCACCGACATTATATTTAAATATCAAAAAAATATAAATATATATGATAAGAAAGGGAAAAAATTACACAAGTGAACTGACAAATTATTTCAAGAGAAATTTGAAAAAAGGTTATACGAAAGAATCTTTGAGGTGGGCATTAATTAGCCAAGGGCATTCTAAGATGGAAGTTGAGAAAGCTTTACAATTAGTTGAAAAGGAAATGGCTTCAGAAGCCCCCATTCTTAAAACAAAACCAGAAATAAAAGTTGAAATTATTGAGCCCAGTAATGCAGTCATTGAGAAAAAGTCGTGGTGGAAAAATTTACTGGGATTTTGATAAATTTTCATCAAGAATAAAACCAAATAAATAATATCACCTTAATTTTGCCACCAAGTTTCTTATCATTTCTTCATCTGCTTTTGGACCATCATGAGATGATATATAACCTAAATATGAATCAAAAAATGTCTGAACGTTACTGTGCACTTGTCTCCACTCTCCTTTTTTCATATAACCTGTTCCATGAAGGGGAACGAGCTTTATATGCGCATGATCAATACCAGTTCCTTCCATAATAAGTCCGACTCTACCTACATCGTCTAATCTATCAATAAGATGACTTGAAACTCTCTTGGCCTCAATAATAAAATCTTTTAATTCTTCATCAGGCATCTGGAGAACATCACTTGCATAGTGTTTTTTAGGAATTAAAACAGTAAATCCAGGAGTGTTGGGAAACGGAGATAAAAAAGCAATATATTTCTCATTTTCCCAAAACTTTCCATCTCCAAGAGGCTTAATCCTGTTACTTGCTATCTCACAAAAGATGCATTTTCCTTGTTTAGATTTTGAGTTATATTTCGCCATATGTTTCCTTAATTTATCTACTTTAAAAATATTTTGAAGATAACTTTTAGACTGTAAGATATTTTCTCTTATGAAAATTTTGCAACACTTATTTAACTGTTTCCCATAATAACTTAAACCATTTTTTGAAAGAATGGGCAATTTCTTCATTTTCTATCATAAATCCAGAAGGATGCTTTTCTTTCCACAGAACAATAGCTACTTTATCTCCAAATATATTAATAACCCCATTTGATTCGTAGCCATGAGGCAGTATTTTTCCACTAACTAACACCTGTTTTTCACTCCGTTTTCTAGCCTCTTCATTGTCCCATAGGCAATACATTTTCTCGCGAAGAGATTTAAACAATATTTCAAAGTAGATTATTGGAATGGGCGAAACTTCACTATTTCATATAATCTTAAGGGAGAATTTCTTGACTTTACATTCGGAGTATGGACTGGAAGCGACATATTGCGTGAGCACTGGGAAAAAAATATGGCGGGCGATGAAGAATTCATGCGATTAACACATAAGTATTTTTCATCAGAGCATTTTTATAGAGGATGTATGGATGCTGACCATCATACACAGCATAACACCAGTCTTCAATACATTATAGATTGTTTCTTAGGATGAGAAAAATAAATATTGATCAAAGAAAATATCCGACAAAAACAAAAGATCGGATATAAATTACGCACTTTGCTGTATGGAAAATCCCTTTTTGATAGGCCGGGATAATGCAATATTCTCGACTCATGATGGTTTAGGATTCGTTGTAAGTAATGGAGACTTTGTAGGAAAAAATGAATTTATTGATAGAAACTCTGTAATAAATATAACTTATTGAATCTTTCAACTAAAATAACTTTCATCAATTTGATTTCTGGAAAATGATCTAAATCTATTTAATTGGTCAAAAAGAATGAAATACGCCGACGCCAGGAATCGAACCTGGAAATCCCGAAGGAAAGCGGTTCTCAAGACCGCCCGAGTACCATTGTCGCACGTCGGCCTAATAATAAATTCTTTTCTTCCTTATTTAAACATAACTGATACGATTTATAAATTTCTTTTTGAGTATATTCTTTTATAGGCTTGATATTCCCAATGAAATTTGATATAAGAATGGATAAATCCTCTAAGAATAATTTACTTCCTGAATGAAATAATATTTTCCTATCACCAATAGATCCATCCGTAATAATTACTCCATAAATGAAAGCCAATTTTTCCTTCTCACTTCCATTCTTTATAATAGATAAAATTCTTAAATTATCCCTTTTAACACCCTCTGGAAAACCCAATGATTTTATTTTTTCTACTATTTTCTTAGAGTATTTAACAAATTCCCAAATTATTTTTCTATTTTGCCTTTGTCGAGAAGTAATACTTCCGTATACTCCAAATAACTCATATAATAAATTGTCAAATAAGATAACTTTATCTTTTTCTGTATTCCAAAACTGAATGGGATAATCCTTATATCCCTCTCCGTTATGCTTAATTGACAAACAACCATCTCCACTTAACATTCCTAAAAACAGAGCTAATTTTTCTTTCTTATTCATTAACTAATATATTTTTTATATTTTTAAAAATATGCTGACTCTTTTTAATGACAGTGTATACAATTTAAAATTGTATCAAAAATATTCACCGACTCATAACAAATAATAGCCAGAAGTTTTATAAAGAGGATTCTAATTTCGAGATTATGATAAAATTAGAAAAATATGATAGTTTAGTTGAGAAAGAGATTATGAGAAAGATTCTAAAAAGAGGAGACTGGATTCTTTTTCATGTTAATTATACGGGGCAGGACGATCCTTATGCAATCTTGGCAAGGTTTGAATCAATTGATCCTAGTCCTGATAACAATGAATTAAATACTGAAAATATTAGAGGATTTACAGTTACAGAGGCCATGATAATATTCCCTCAAAAGAGAGTTTATGAAGGATTATTCATTCCTCGAATTAAAAGAGTAAACGAAGATCTTGGTTCCTGCGATAATCCGCCAACAAGATTTACATTGGATTTTCCTAAAGACCTATATGTAGGAAAAATAGAGATTCTAAAAGGTCTTAGAGAAACTAAAGGTCTAGAAAATTATGTAACTTGGTTTGAACAATTTCAGTTTAAATAAGACCATTAATTATAAAAATTAAACCAACAATAATAAAAATTGCTCCCAGATATTTTATAAACCAAGCTCTCTTTTTATACACTTCTTCTTTGCTCGTATTAGTAATCATGCTTTCAATACTGTGCATACCTAAATATGCAATTCTCCCAAGAGAATTATTAAAGATGAATAATAAAATTCCAAATATAAATAGAATTATTCCTCCAATAGTTGGATCTATATTTGCTTTTACTCCCCCCCAGCTGAAATATAAAATATATTTTCCATCATTGTTCTTTCTAGTTTGTATTACCAAACAAACTTTTAAACTTTAAATAGGTTTGTTTAACCAAACAATGAAGCTAATCCTGCTGCTGATTCTGAAGGAGCTTCTTCTTTCTTCTTTTCTTCTTTCTTCGCTTCTGTTGCTCCTGCGGCTGGTGCTGCCATAGCCATTGTTGCAGCATTTTCAAGTTCTTTTGCTATATCAACGCCGTTTAGTGCAGCCATTAACGTCTTAATTTTGGCTTCATCTACACTGACACTAGTTGCTTTTATAACTTTTGTCAGGTTTTCTTCATTAACACTTTGTCCAAGCTTATGTAAAAGCAAAGCCGCATAAATATATTCCATTCTAACTACCCTCCTTTGTCGTTGTTTGAGCTTTATGTTTAAATAAATATTCTGCAAATGGAGATAAAAATGGAAACACCATTATTTTACCTTTATCATTAGATATATAATAATTAACATCTAAATCAACAATATTAAGATTATTTAATATTTTCCTTCCTCTAACCCTTAAATTACAAACTAAATCATTCATTATTAATTTTATCATTCTATTGCTCCTGCTGCTGGTTTACTTAATAGTTTTTCAATAGCTTTCTCTTCTTGAGAAAATTTAAATAT
>JACPLS010000053.1 GCA_016186375.1 Candidatus Pacearchaeota archaeon | reverse complement strand
ATGCGGCGCTTCTTTATCCGAGAACAATTTTCTTAGGCGGAACAATCTGTCTTTGCTCGCCTAATCGGAGATACTGTTTCTTTAGAAAGTTTTAAAAAAAAAAAAAAAGGGCTATTAGTATGTACATTGAAATAGTTAAAAACGAAAAGAATGCAATGGAGTTAAGAATTGATAATCTGACTGTAGCAGAGATTTTGAGGGATTACTTATATAGGACAGGAATAAGATATGCTGCTTGGAGAAGAGAACATCCTTCAAAACCAATAATTTTTAAAATTGAAAGTTCTGATCAGAGCGTAAAGAAAGTGATTTCAGACTCTGTAGAAGCTATAAAGAAGGATTGTGATAAGATTTTGGCGATTGCGAAGAAATAAAAAGAGAGGGTTTATTAACCCTATTTTCTTCAGTATATAAAGGAGGTGTAAAATGTGTAAGAGTTGGTGTGAGCTGATATTGGCGGTTGTTATTATTGTGTTTGCCTTGTGGCAGACATCTGTCTCCCAGTGGATAATATTAATAGCTGGCATTGTGCTATTGATACATTCTTTCACTTGTAAGACGTGTTTTGCAGGACGCCCAGCTGCAGGTAGAAGAAGATAATAATTAATTTTAATTTTTATTTTAGTTATTTTTAAAATTGATTTTGAAGGTAATGTAATATATAGATGTGGCTTTGTCTGTGTTTTAGTTTAATTCTTATTGATAATAAGATATTTTTTGGTTAAGTACACACACTAGTTAATCATAGCTTTTTTTATACATAAATTAGAGGTTACAAATAATATTCCAATAATAATTATAATAATTTGTATAATCTCTTTGTTTAGATAATAAACCGAACTAATCAAATATAAATGTATCTTCTAAATTAAAATGACTATCATCTAAGAGTATATTTACTTAATAATTTTTTAGCACAACTATTTTTATATATTCAAATAAAGAGGTAGAATGATGTCAAAGATATCTGCTGGAAGTTATGATTTAAACAAATGGCTTTTTGGAGGTTATGAAACTGATATAGTTACGGTATTGTATGGACCTCCTGGTACAGGGAAGACAAATTTTTGCATGATGGTCGCGGTCTCACAAGCAAAAAAGGGAAACAAAGTTATTTTTATTGATACTGAAGGAGGCTTTAGTGTTGAAAGAATAAAACAGATTGTAGGAGACGAGGGTGATTATGAATTTGTTTTAGAAAATATTTTTCTTTTGAAACCGACTAATTTTTCAGAACAAAAAGAAGCTTTTAAGAAAATATTAGAATATTTGAAGAAAGAAGTTTCTATCATTATTGTGGATGGGATGACTATACTTTATAGGCTTGATTTTGCTGCAGCTAGAGAAAAAGATTTTATCGAAATACAAAAGACAAATGCAGAACTTGTAAGGCAAATGCGTATTTTGGCTGAAATTTCCAGGAAAAGAGAGATTCCTGTTATTGTAACGAACCAAGTTTACAAATGGGATGATGAGAAAAAAATGGTTGGTGGAGATATATTGAGTTATTGGGGGAAATGTTTAATTGAATTGAATAATGAAAATGGAAAAAGAACTGCTTTTTTGAGGAAGCACAGGAGTTTGCCGGAAAAGAGCCTTGATTTTCAGATAACAAACTCTGGAATAAAAAAGAAGGGGTGGATTTGAATTGTTGTGAAGAATTACCAATAAATAGATAATTGCTTCTAACAATAATTATTATGAATTTTACCTGTAGCTTTTTGCTTGAAGATTGAAAAGATGTGCATATGCGCCTTTTTTGCGCAGGAGTTCAGAATGATTTCCTTGTTCAGTTATTCTTCCTTTGTTCATTACAATTATTTTATCTGCCATTCTGACTGTGGAAAAGCGATGAGAGATTAGTATAGTTGTTTTATTTTTAGTTAAATGCTTAAATTTCTGAAATAGGCGATATTCTGCTTTAGCATCAACTGCGGCAGTTGGCTCGTCTAGAATTAAGATATTTGCATCTCTGAAAAATGCTCTTGCAAGAGCAATTTTTTGCCACTGGCCAATAGAAAGCTCTTTTCCTTTATCTTTTAATGTTTTTCCTAAATGAGTTTTATATTGTTCTTCTAGAGATTTAATAAAATTCCATGCTTCTGCTTTTATAGATGCATGATGAATTTTTTCTTTTTTCTTCAATTCTTTTAATTTTCCAAAGCCAATATTTTCTTCGATGAGACCTTCATATTGCATAAAGTCCTGGAAAATAACTCCAAGATTTTCGTATAATTCATCTAAAGAGTATTCCTTTATATTTATTCCATCTATTAAGATTTCTCCTTCTGTTACATCATAAAGTCTGCAAAGTAGTTTGATTAATGTTGTTTTTCCTGAACCGTTTTCTCCAATTAGCGCAACAGATTCATCTGGCTTTATAATTAAATTTAAATTTTTCAGTGTGGGATCCTTTGTTCCAGGATATGCAAAACTAACATTTTTAAATTCAATTCCAGTTTTTAGCTTATTGGGGAATTTTTTTGGGTGTTTTGAATCTAATATTAGGGGTTTGAAATTCATGATTTTAACAAATGGGCTAATAAAAGTGGTATGTTCATTGATTTCTCCTGCTAATCTGACAATCCATCTAGCATGTTCTGAAAATTGGAATAGTAATGCCCAAAAGAAAGTTAATTCTCCTAGAGAAATTTCTCCTCTAGTAAATGAAGAAACAACCATCCATGCAGCAATTACCGAGAGGGACACTTCAATTATTCCTATTAAGGTGTATGTTGCAAATTCATTCTTTGCAGCTCTTTCCTGCTTTTTTACAAATTCTTCAGATAATGAACCAAATCTTTTTATAAAGAAAGACTTTAATCCATAAAGTCTTAATTCTTTTATTGCATCAGGCCTTTCCGTCATTAAGCTCATGTAATACTTAGATTGTCTAGATACCGGAGAGTAGGAGTCAAATATACCCCAAACTAATTTTGTTTTCTTAAATATGAGAATTATGCTTGGAAGTGCAGCAGCAATTATTAGTAGTACAATTATCCAGTTTAAAGTCATTAAAGCGCCAATAATAACTATAACGCCTATTAATTGACTTATTAAAAAAGTAAATTGCCAAAGGAATTCATTTACTCTCCATATATTTTGATTAGCTTTAGTTAATGTGTTATAATAATTAGGATTTTCGAAATATTGCATATCGAGGGAAGATATCTTATTCATCATAATTTTAGAGACATATAAATCAAGTTTTTGCGAATGAACTCTTTTAATTATTGTCTGGATATCCCAGAGCATGCTTTGGGTAATTCTTGCAACTCCATAGATTAATAAAATTCCAGAAATGCCTACACTAAATTTTTCGGTGAGGCTTAATGAAGAACCTTTTGTTAGATAGTCTATAATAAGTTTGAAAATATAAGGTTCTACGATTGTTAAAAGCCCTCCAAAAATTGCAACAGCAAAAATAATAAAGGTTAAAGTCTTAGAAGATTTATAGGTCCAACCAATTGCAAGCTTTAATGATTCAAATCTTTCTTTAATAGGAATTGTTTTTTCTTTCATTTCTATTTAAGAAAAATACCTCTTATAAATCTGAAGGTTTATGTTAGGCGCAATTGTTAAATAGCTTATTTTCTTTTCTTATTGATGGAATACAATGAATTTGTTGAAGTGTATGAAAAACTTACAGCAACAACAAAGAAACTTGAAAAGACTACAATTTTGGCTGAGTTTTTGAAGTATTTACGTAAGAGAGGCAGAAGCGAGTGGATTTATTTATTAAGAGGGAGAATTTTACCTGATTACGACTCTGGAGAATATGGAATTTCTACTCAACTTGTGATAAAGGTGATTGCAAGTTCTTTTGGAATTGAGGAAAGAGAGGTAATTGAGAGATTCAATAAAATGGGAGATTTGGGAGATGTTGCAGAGTTTTGCGCTGCCAAAAGGAAGCAGGATGTTCTTTTTTCGAGGAAGCTTAGCACAGAAAATGTATTCAATACTTTGCGTAAACTAATTGGGATAGAAGGAAAAGGAACGGTGGAAAAGAAGCTGGGGTTCATTGCAGAGCTTTTAAGCTCTGCTACAGGAAAAGAGGCGAAGTATATTGTTAGGACGCTTTTAGGAGATTTAAGAGTAGGAGTTGCTGATGCTTTATTAACTGATGCTTTGGCAAAAGGATTTTTTGAAGGCGATCAAGAGATGAAAGTGTTAATACAAGAGAAATTTGATTTGGCAAATGATTTTGCGATAATTTTTGAGGCTTCTGCTAATGGAAAAAAAGAATTAGAAAAAATAAGTATTTTACCAGGAAGGCCTATAAATGTAATGCTTGCTGTAAAAGCTGAAAATATCGAGGAGGCATTTAGAATTTGTGGAAAGCCTGCTGCTTTGGAGTATAAATACGATGGGTTTAGGATATTGATAAATAAGAATTCCAAAGGAGAAATTTCTTTGTTTACTCGAAGGTTGGAGAATGTAACAAAACAATTTCCAGATGTTGTAGAGGCGGTTAAAAAACATATAAATGGAAAAGATTTTATATTAGATTCAGAAGTTGTTGGATATGATTCTAAAACTGGAAAATACAGGCCATTTGAAGCAATCAGCCAGAGAATTAAAAGAAAATATAGAGAAAATTATTATTAACAAAGAGAGAGTTATAAGAATTTCTAAGCAAATAATAACAGGTGATGAGAAAAAAGCTTTGGAATTTTATGAACAAGCTTTAAAAATAGGAGAGGAGGGTGTGATGTTTAAGAAACTCGATGCACCTTATAAACAGGGAAGAAGAGTTGGATTCATGGTAAAATTAAAGCCGATTGTGAATGACTTTGATCTTGTTATCGTTGGGGCAGAATATGGAACAGGGAAAAGAGCAGGATGGCTGACTAGTTACATAGTTGCTTGTAAAAAAGAAAATAAATTTTTGGAAGTTGGGAAAGTTAGCTCCGGATTAAAAGAGAAAGAAGAGGAAGGAACTACTTACATGGAAATAACAAAATTGCTAAAGCCTTTAATAATTGAAGAAAGTGGAAATTTAGCCAGAGTAAAGCCCAAGCTTATTATTTCTGTGACATATCAAAATATTCAAAAAAGCTCTGCTTATTCCTCAGGATTTGCTTTGAGATTTCCTAGAATCACCGCTTTTAGGCCTGATAGAGGAGTTGAAAGCATTGCAAGCTTGATTGATATAGAGAAAGAAATGAAGAAAGGGGAAAGATGAAGAGATTGAAGAGCAAAAATGTCTATAGGTTTCCAATAGTAATGAATAGAGATACTAAAATAACTTATGATGCATCACCTGCTCATAAAGGAAGATTAAAAAATGCAGTTGATTTTATTGTTCCTGAAGGTACATGTGTTAGGGCAGCTTTTGATGGAAAAATTATTGATGTAAAACAAGATTCAGATATTGGAGGAAATGATGAGTCTTTCGATAAACATGGAAATTATATAGAAATTGAACATTCTAATGAAGAATATTCAATATATGAGCATATCAGGAAAAACGGATCTATTGTTAAAATAGGAGATATTGTGAAAGAAGGACAAAGTATTGGATTTTCTGGAAATACAGGTTGGATGGGTGGCCTTGGACCACATTTACATTTTGATGTGCATATTTATTTTGGTGAGGGGCCTGAAGATTATGAGACTATTAAGATAATGTGGGAGAAAGAGAAATTGTAAATAGTTGACAGAAAAAGGTATCGGGCAAAGCTTTATAAATGAAAATCCTTTATAAATTGAATAAATGTGCTTGAAACCAGGATAAAAATGGCGAGATCTAATTTAAGAGTTCAGAATATTGTAGCAACTACTTCTTTGGGGAAAGAAGTGTCGTTGACGAAATTAGCAAGAAGCCAAAGCAACACTGAATATAATCCTGAGCAATTTCCTGGACTTGTACTTAGAATAGAGAAACCAAAGTCGGCGGTTCTTGTTTTTTCTTCTGGAAATTTAGTCTGTACTGGGACAAAGAGCGTTGCACAAGTTAAGGAAGTTATCAACGCCGTAATAAGACAGATAGCTAAAATTGGAGTTAGAGTAACGCAAAAGCCGAGGATTACTGTTCAAAATATTGTTGCTTCTGGGAGCATTGACTTAAACTTAAACTTAAATTTATTGGCTTTTCAGCTACAAAATACAGAATACGAGCCAGAGCAATTTCCTGGGCTTGTCTATAAATTAGTCGAACCTCCTGCCACTTTCTTGCTTTTCTCAAATGGAAAGCTTGTATGCACTGGAACGAAAAACAAAGAGCAATTAGATGAATCGATGGTGCAATTGCAGAGAAATATTAAAAAAGCGATTAAGGAAAACAAAGAGTAAAATAGTTATAACTCTAATTCTTATTAAATATATGGGATTTGGAAGAACAGAAAGAGAAAGGCAACTTGTATTGATTGTAAATGCAAGAGGAGGAGAGAAATTAATAGTTAATGATAGTGTGATGATTAGAACTGACGATATCGCAAAATTTAATTCTCCTAGCCAGAGTTTTATGCCGTCCGCAAGAAAACTTACAGCTTTTTAAGCTGTAGATGAATTGCGGCAAAGTTTTTCTATCTGAATTACTTTAAGACAGGGAGAGCTTGTTGCAGCTCCCTGAATTTTTGTCAATCATAGCTGTAGCTTTCT
>JACPLS010000055.1 GCA_016186375.1 Candidatus Pacearchaeota archaeon | reverse complement strand
ATTTTATTATAAAATTCTTTAGATTTTGTGATGTCTTTAACTGTAAGAGTTATGTGATCAATTCCAGATGTTTTTATCATTTTATTCTCTCTTTTCTATTTTTTCTTTAATTTCTTTTATAAAATCAGATAATTTAATGTTGTATTTTACTTTTCCGTCTCTTGTTCTAACAGCTAGAGTATTATTTTTTTCTTCTTTATCTCCAATTACGATAATGTAAGGAATTTTCATTAGAGATGCATCTCTAATTTTATCAGAGACTGTTGTGGAGCGGAAATCAGAGTCTACTCTTAGTTTTGGAATTTCATTTTTAAGATGTTCTGATGTTTTCTGAGCAGCGTTTGTATTTCTGTCTGTAAAGTCAATGACGCGCAATTGAATTGGGGAGAGCCAAAGGGGAAGTTTCCCTTCTGTTTTTTCTAGCAAAAACGCAACGAATCGCTCATAACTACCAAGGATTGCCCTGTGGATAATAAGCGGAAATTGCTTTTTTCCTTTTTCATCAACATATGTTATGTCTAATTTTTTAGGAATAACAATATCTACCTGTACTGTAGCAATAGTTTCTTCTTTACCTTGGGAATTCTTTATTTGTACATCTATCTTATGCCCATAGAATGCTGCTTCTCCTTTTTCTTCTGTAAATTTCTTGCCAAACTCTTTCATGGCTTTTCTTATTTCTTCAGATGCGAAATTCCATTCCTTTTGATCTCCAGAGTATTTATCGGGGTTACTCTTAAAGTCAGGAAGAGAAAGCCTAAACCAAAAGTCATTTATTCCCATTACTTTGTACACCTCCTCAAACATATTAAGGACGTTTAGAATTTCGGACTTTAATTGGGAAGGGATTAGATAGATATGGGCATCATTTTGAGTTATCATTTTAACCCTCATTAATCCATATGTAACACCTGAAAGCTCATTTCTGTAAACTGTTCCTGCTTCTGCGAGCCTTATGGGCAAGTCTTTGTAACTTTTTATTATTTTGTTAAATATCATATGATGATGAGGACAGTTCATGGGTTTAAGATAGTAGTCTATGCCGTCTATTTGTATTGGAGGATACATATTTTCAGCGTAGTATGGAACATGCCCTGTTTTTTCATATAATTGCCCCTTTGTAATATGTGGCGTGTAAACATACTGATATCCGTATTTTTCTTCCACCTCGCGCATATATATTTCTAGCTGATTTCTAAGAATCTCCCCCTTTGGTAGCCATAAAGGAAGTCCTGAACCATCCTCATCACTTAAATGAAAAATGCCTAAATCTTCGCCTAAAATTCTATGATCATTTGGTTTCAAAGTTCTCCTGTCTAATATTATCTTTCCTCCTTCTTTTGAAGGTTTTTTTGTTTTTTGAACAGGCAAGGCGACTTGTTGTTCTACATTTCTGAATTCTTTGCTCAATTCAGAGAGAGGGTGGCCTTTGCATTTAAGTTCGAATTCTTTGTAATAACCGAAGGGTGCTCTTGTTACTTCAAAGCCCTCCTTTTTTAAGACATGTTCAGCTTCAACGAGATATTCGAGAGCAGTTGAAGGATCTGCTAATTGTGATGAAAGATGGGCATAAGGATAAAGAACTATTTTTTTTGCCTTGACTTCAGAAGCTGTTTTTTTTATTGATTCAATGAGTTGCTTAACAATTTCATCATTATCTCCTTTTTCTATTGCAGTGAGGACAACTAAAGGATCTTTCACAATAATTTCTATTTTTCTTTCTTCTGATAACTCTTCTGGATTTTTTATTGCCTTTTTTACCGGCTTAAATTTTATATAATCACAGTGTAAGGTTATAATACGCATACTTATTAATGAAAAAAGATATATTTAAAGGTTGTTTTTTTGAAACAATTTTTTTATAAGAGTATTTTTATTTCAAAGAAGATAATTCATCTATATAGTAAGCTATTTTATTTCTTATATTAGTAAAAACTTCATAATCTTCGTAATTATTATTTCCTGATAATTCTGCTATTATTTGGGATTTAAAATATCTTTCTGGGCTTATAGAATAATCTTTAGGAACTGAATATTGTCTATAATCTGTTATTTCAAGTCTTGATAAAATATTGTTTAAATAATTTTCTGCTTCGATGCTAATTTTTCCCCCAGGATTAGAATTAATAAGCCTACGGAGTGTGGCAACATATTTTGCATCCTTAATTCCTTCTCTTATGCCTTCAGAATTCATTGCAGGAACAAGATCTCCATTCCATGATGGATATGCGAAAATAAAATCTGCATAGTAACTATCTAATTCATTGTATGGGTCATTACTCCAACTTGACATTGCATAGGCTGAAACTATATTTGCATCTGTACGGATTGCCAACCAACCGTGCAAGAATCTATTAATTATTGGATTCCGAAAATTTGATGCAAAAGTTGTGTAATAACCAAAATTTTTGTATTTCTTCTGAAAACCAATTTCTTGATCGTCTAATATCCACACTTTATAATCAATATCATCTTTAAGGGAAGGAAGTAATGAGTTAGGGGTATTGTATGAATAAAAGCTTGTTTGAGCAGGTATTTCGTATTCTAATTGATTACTATAAGTTACAGTTGTAAGACCATTATTTTCATGAATTATTTTTGCTAATCTTTCAGAGATTATTCTTCCATAATTTCCTCTCCATGGTTCATCAGGAAGAGAATAAATAAACTTTACATTATATTTTTTAGATAAATCATTTAATTTTCTAATTAGAAGACCATAAATCTTCACAAATTCTATATCAGAAAGTTTTGAATACAATTCAGGATCAATCGAGGAGTATTTTCCATGAATATTTGTGTAAATAGAGACCCATATTAATGGTTCAACTATCATTTTATTTTTGAGGAATTTTTCTTCTTTCATTTTCTTTAAATGATTTTCAAAGATTGTAAAATTAAAATCAATAATTTTTCCATTTTCTTTAATGAATTCAACTTTTGAATCTGTAAGATAGTATAATGGATCGAAATTCATTTCTTGATAAAACTCATAAACTTTTGAAAGATTGGAAGAAATAGTTATTGTATATGGATCGTGGTATATAGGATTTAAGTTTTTAGGAAGATCTAATTTCTTGGATAGAACTCTAATAGATATATTTATTTCATCAATTGATTCATTATCTGATTTAATTATTATTTTACCATTGTAATCTCCTTTTCTGGATTCAGAAGGAATTTTCATTTTAATCCAAAATCTTTTTACTGTTCCCGGATTAAATGATATATTATCAATTTTTACTAAACGATCTTCAATATTACTTATTAGATATACACTTTGGGCATACATTCCTAATGATCTCTTATCGTATTCCACACTGTAAATATCAAAATTATCTTTGAAGATTATATTTTTATCCCATTTGTTTATAAAGTCAGTTATTTCAAAGTTTAAAGAATTTAATCCTTTTTTTGAGTTTATTCCAAAACTAAGTGCTTCAGTTTCTCCTGGTGCAGCATAAATAAAAGTTTTATTTGAAATTTCTTTATTGATTGGTTTATTGTTTATATAAAGGGGGCGCATTATGTCTCTTACAAAAATTATTGGGTCTCTATCTGAAACTGAAGCTTCATCCTTTTCCTTAGGAGGATCTACTATAGAAATTAAATTATAAGTGTTATTTAAAATAGCGATTTCAGCTATTCTATTATTTACACTTGATAACGAAATATATGTAATAGGAAAATCATTATTTGGATCGACTCTTAATTTAATGGTATAATAGCCTTCAAGGTTTCTTATTAATGGGAATGGACGCTTGAAAACATATTGCTTTGTAAGCCATTTATTGCTACCAAGAGTAGATATTTTTCCTAATGAAACTTCTCGTCTATTTTTTGGAACGTCTGGATTTTCATTATCTATATAATCTATTTTTGAATATACACCTAGTCCTCCATTTATTACATCTTTATATTTAATTTCAAGTAGAATAGGAGAATTTGGGAGACCTTCTTTATCAAAATCAAATACAGGGAACTGAATTGTAATAGTATTTCCTTTTTTTAAAATACCAAATCTAGTTTTTTTGAATATGCCTTCTCTTTCACTACTAATTGCTTCTTGGGGAAGAACATTTATTTCATGATTTATCTGAAGTTTTCTTAAATCTAAACATTTTGAATTTTCTGTATTTGCACAACCAATTGGTAGAGAAATATTTATACAAGCACCAGATTCACATTTCTCTGGACACTTATAAAAAGTTTGTGTTATTATGTTTCCAGAACAATATCCTTCTTGTAGATAACAATAATCACTTATGCAATTTTCAACAGAAAATTTATTAGTTGTAGATAGCGCAGGATCTGTTTCAAAACATTTGTCTTCATAATTTATTTCATTCTCATTTAATATTTTTATTACATTGCCTTTTAAATAATAGTTTTTACCATCAGGATAAAATGAGTTTAAATCCGAATCTATACAAAGAGACGGGTTTGAACAAGCGCCATTTGAGCAAATAAATCCAGGAGGACACCTGAGATATTCAGATTTATGTATATTATCTTCGCAATAATGTTCAAATATAACATTATTTGTGTAGCAGGAATCGTAATAGTTATAATCTCCTATTGTTAATGTGCCAATTGTTGTAAGATTAATTCCATGGTCAGAATCGATGCAACTGATAGGAATTATATCTTCTTTTATTATAGATTTTCCAAGTAAAAAATTTTTTGTTTCAATTAATAATAAATAAATAGTAAGAATTGCAGTGAGAAATATTAAAATTAAGATTATAATATTGGCTTTATTCTTTAACCTCTTTTTATTTATCATCATTGTATTTTATTTTAAATTTGTTAATAAATCTTTGCTTGATATTAATATTCTTGTGTTTAATGCAATGATATTTGAATTGATTAGAAATTCAATATTTGTTACTTTTAATTAGTAATTACAAATGGAAAGATTTAAAAAGGCATATTTTATTTTAAGAATATGAAAAAAAATATTAAGAAATTTATGAGAAATGTTATTTCTCTAGCTGTTGTAGCAGGAATTGGTCTTTATGCACTATCTCAGAGAAATAGGAATGATAAATTTGAAAAAGTTTCAATTAATGGAAGTGAATATATTATTAGCGAGAAGAATATTGTTCAGACTAAAAGTTCATTTTTAGATGATGGCGTTATTAAAATAGGTGCTGTAAGTGATATTGAAGGTGATATTGAAGGTGATCTTGAAAATGCTGTAAAGACAGCAGAGATTTTGAGAAAAGAGAGCGTAGACGTAGTAGTTATTGCTGGAGATTGTTATGAAAATGAGAAGCTTAGGATAAATCCAAAATATCCTGAATCAGTGGATAATGAAGGTGAAATGATCGCGGGAATTAAACCTTATGCTTTTTTAGATGTACCTGTTTTTGTAATTCCAGGGAATCATGAAGATAGAGAAATATATAACGGTGCGATTAATAAATTAAGAGAAAATTATCCAAATGTTTTTTCTATTAATGGAAGAGAAGTTGATTTGATTGGTATAAATATGGTTGGAATGGGCGGATATCATGATAGAAGATTTTTGTCTCCAGATGGTTTTCAATTAAGAAGAGACGATTATGAGAAGGCTCTTGCCAGTTTAAGAGAATTGTATCAACAAGGAGAACAGATAATTTTAGTAACTCACGGCCCTCCTTACTCCAATACAAAGATTGATTATGTTGAAAACGTAGGAAATGTTGGAGACAAAGGCATATCACATTTGCTTGTTCAAGACTTGGAAAAGATAGTTAATTTACATGGCCACATTCATGAAGGGGGAGGGTCACTTGCTTATTTTGGACAAAACCTCGCAATTAATGTTTCATCTGTTGGAGAATACAATACGCATGGCGGAAATTGCACCATTTTAACATTTAATCATTTATTAAGGAATATTGGGATTAAAAGGTATGCGGAAGGAGAAGAAATAAAATGAACAGAGGTTTTGTTTATGGATTGACAAAAGGATTGGCGGGGATAATTGCAGCTGGAAGCTTATTCGGGCAAGATTTAAAATTATATGAGAATCATATAATTCAAAGAGGAGATACGCTTTGGAGTTTATCTAGAAAGTATGGAGTAGCAATTGAAGATATTGAAGATGTTAATCCAGGAATTGAAGCTGAAAAGTTGCAAATTGGATATAAAATAATAATTCCACAAAAAGAAAATAAAAAAGAGGATTTTGAACAATATACCCCAATAATAAAAAATGATTTTACTCCAAATTATAATAGAGGAAGAACAGGGAATATCGAAGGGATTATTATTCACTCAACAGAGGGTTTAGGAGATGGTGTATTAAATTGGCTTAAAAATCCGCAGAGTAAAGCTAGTGCACATTATTTAATCAAAGAAAAAGGGGAAATAATTCGATTAGTGAAAGAGGGTGATACTGCATGGCATGCTGGAAAAATGGCTAATAAGTCGGGATTTCAATTTACTGATGAACAATATCAACAAGGAGGGGCTTTGATTGTTGATTTGTTAAGGCGCAATAGTCTTGATGAAAGTAATGTTGTTTCACATGCATGGGTTTCAAAAAATATTGGTGGCACAACACATACCGATCCAGGTGAGAATTTTGATTGGGAAAAATTAAGATATTATATAGAAAAGTATAAGATTTATAATGGTAAAAATGAGACAAACATACAAATTTCGGAATCTAGATAAAATTATATTGTAAAGAAATTAAATTTGATATTTTTTATTAAGAACGTTAATTATTATTGAGTTTAATTAATCTTCTCTATATAATTTTTCAATTTGAGGGCCGTCAGGAGTGTCTTCAATTTGATAACCGAATTCTTTTATTCTCTCTCTAATAATATCTGCTTCTGCCCAGAGCTTTGCTTTTCTTAATCGCTCTCTTGAATCAATTAGTTTTTGAACTTCTGGAGGAATTGCGATATTATTATCTTCGCTTATTTCTTTAATATTAAGGCCTAGGACAGAGTCAAGATGTTCTATAAACCGCAACTTTTTTTCACTATCGAAAGATTCATCTTCAATAATTTTCCAGATTATTTGCAATGCTCTTGGAAAATTAAGGTCATCATAAATTGCCTCATGAAATTTCTTCTCATATTCTTTCTTCTTATCAGCTCCTTTGTGTTTTTCTTTTTTAAGTTGTATTATTTTTCTTTCTAATTTTTTATGAGCGGATCTTGCAGCATCAAGATTTTCCCATGAAAAATTAAGTGCTTTGCGATAGTGAGTTTGCAAACAAAGATATCGAAAATGCATTGGAGAATAAGTTTGTTGTATTAATTCTTTTAATGTTATTATATTACCTAGAGATTTTGACATTTTTGATTCTTTCATGGTTAAGAATCCTCCATGAATCCAATAATTTACAAATTTCTTGTTTGTTGTTGCTTCGCTCTGGGCAATTTCGTTAGTATGATGAGGAAATATAAGGTCTGTTCCTCCTGTATGGATGTCAAAATTATCACCTAAGTATTTCATGCTCATTGCAGAACATTCTATATGCCATCCTGGCCTCCCCTTGCCAATCTCAGTTTCCCAGAAAACAACACCATCATTTTCTGTGTAAAATTTCCAAAGGGCAAAGTCTTTCACGTTTGATTTATCATAATTATCTGAAATGATTCGAGCTTTTGTTTTTTTTAGCTTATTAAGTATAGCTAATTTTCCATAATTCTTAAATTTTAATATTGAGAAATAAATTCCATCGGATGTTTTGTAAGCATAACCTTTTTTTTGTAGAGTTTTAATTAATTTAACCATATCTTTAATTGAATCGGTTGCTCTAACTAAAATATTCGGAGTTATTATATTTAGGCTATTAAGGTCTATAAGAAAGATCTCTTCATATTTTGTTGTTAGATCTTTAAGTGAGATATTTTCATTCATAGATGCTTTTATAGTTTTATCATCAACATCAGTAATATTCATAACATGTTTGACTTTATATCCACAATGTAAAAGAACACGCTTTAAAAAGTCGTTTAGGAGCATGGTTCTTAAATTGCCTATATGTTGGTACCAATAAACTGTTGGACCGCATGTGTACATTGATACCTTTGATTTTTTAATTGGAATAAAGAGCTCCTTTTTTCTTATTAAAGTATTATAAAGGTAAATTTTATCCATTTTTATTATAGGAAGAAGAGGGTTTTAAGGGTTTCTGTTTATAATCATGGGGTAAGATAATGTGTAGGACCAATAGATATTTCACCACCCCAAAAAGTAAGCAGTTAGAGTACCTATTTAACATTCTATATACAACATTTCTTAAGGATTTATAGGTATAAAGGAATTAATCTATAAATACTAATAATGTTTTATTTTATACATTAATCGAAGAAAAATAACTGGTGAAAAATGTCATGAACCTGCACACATGGGGTAAGATAAACAGGTTTAAATAGCCTTATTTTTATTAATATTTAATAACAATGATAAACTTATTAAATTAATTAATGAGTGTTTAAGAAATAGCATATAAATGACTATTTCTTTTTATAAATATTGGAAAACATTGAAAATGGAAAGTTTTAGAAAATTGGGAATTAGCGAAGGGCTTATTAAGGAGATTGATAATGCCAAATTCAAAGAACCAAGTGAAATTCAAGAAAGAACAATACCTTTAGCTATGCAAAAGAGAGATATTATTGGCGGAAGTGCTACTGGAAGCGGAAAAACCCTTGCATTTGGGGCTTCAATAATTGATCATACTATCAAAGGAAAAGGAATTCAGGCTTTAATTTTAACTCCAACACGAGAACTTGCAGAGCAAGTTGGGAATGTAATTAAAAAATTCTCCAGGTTTAAGAACCTCGATATATCAATTGTTTATGGTGGTGTTGGGATAGGTCCACAAATTAATTCATTGCAAAGAAGCGAGATAGTTGTTGGTACACCAGGAAGAATCTTAGACCATTTACAAAGAGGAACAATCAATATCTCCAAAATTAAGACTTTGGTTTTGGACGAAGCCGATAGAATGTTAGATATGGGTTTTATTGAAGATGTTGAGAAAATAATTTCTCAGTGTCCCAAACAAAGACAAACGATGCTTTTTTCTGCTACTATTTCTCGTGATATAGAACATATTGCACATAAACATATGCAGAATCCAGAGTATGTTGCTGTGGAAAGTTATGTTGATCCTTCTTTGTTAAAACAAATATATTATGATGTTTCATCAGATCTAAAGTTTTCTCTTTTGTTAAACTTGTTGAAACTTGAACGCAGTGGACTTGTGATGGTATTTTGTAATACTCAAAGAAATACCGATTTCATAGCTGCTAATTTAAGAAAATTTGGAGTTGATGCTACAGCTATTCACGGCGGCCTAAGTCAGGCAAAGAGAAATAAGATTATGGAAAGATTTCATGCTGGCAAGGCGGAAGTATTAATATGTACAGATGTCGCTGCTAGAGGATTAGATATTAAGGGAGTTTCACATGTTTACAATTATGATATTCCTCCATCAAGTAAAGAATATATCCATAGAATTGGAAGGACAGCAAGAGCGGGAAAAGATGGGATTGCTATAAGCATTGTTTCACAAAGAGATTATGATAATTTCAGAAGTGTATTAAGGAATCCTGACTTAAAAATTGCACAGGAGAAGATGCCTGATGTGGAAAGAGTAAATATAAGGTTTGTATCGGACAGGAGCGATAATAGGGATGGGCAAAGTAGAGGAGGGTTTAGAGGTAGAAGTAATTTTGGTAATAAACAAAATTTTGGAAGAAATAGCTCAAGAATTGGACAAAGTGGAGTTAGAAGATTCGATGGTAACAGAATTCATAGAGGAAATAGAGATTTTAGACGTGACAATGGATTTAGTAACAATAGACCAAACAGTGAAAGCAGAGGATTTAGAAGTACAGGTAGAAGGTTTGGCGATGGAAATGGGAGATTCAATGTGAGAGGAAGAACTGGAGGAAGAACTGGTTTCAGGAGAAGATTTTGATAATAAGGACTTCTGGAGAAAAAAGGACAAGCGGCGCAATGCCTTTTCAGGCAACTTATGCAGAGCTTTATTTTACCGATGTTTATTTTCCTGAATTTGGTGCGGATGAATTAAAGAAGGCAGTCAGAAATTTTTCTGACAGGATTAGAAGATTTGGGGGAACTGCGAAGAAGGATTTACATGGGAAGAAATAAAACTTCTTAACTATTAAATAGTAACATATAGAAAGATTTAT
>JACPLS010000054.1 GCA_016186375.1 Candidatus Pacearchaeota archaeon | reverse complement strand
GAACTAAAGCAATTAACCAAAAAAGAAATAGCAGAAGAAGCATTTTTCTCAGGAGCTATGAGCATGCTTCATACATATATGCTCACCATGAAAGACATTGGTGAGCACAAAGAAGAAGAAATTTTATAATTTATATACTATTAAATACACTTATTAAGAGAAAAATAAATTAATATTTTTCTTATTTATTATTAATTTAATAGTAATGACAGTAATAAGATTTAAATAGCCTCTGATCTATAAAGCTACATGGCATCGAATCTTTACATCCCATATGATGGAAAATGGTTTAGGTTTGAGGAATTACTTCCAAAATCTACCTTAAATTCTTCAAATACTCGTATTTATCTTGGAGAAATAAACTGGCCAATATCTAGTGCAGATGGAACTGCTGAACTTAACATAAAAGAATATGAACGTCTTAACCAATCTTTATCACCCAGCAAAATAATATTACCAAAAGACTATAAAACGAGTTTCGTTGGCTTTACAAAAATGTTTAAGTTGTTTAATGACCATTGGGAATTAGCTGCTTCGTTAGTTTTTGACCAAGTTAACGACCTTGTAAACCAAGCAGCAAGAATTGCACAATTTCATCCTCATAGTTTATGCTATTTATTAGATTTTGATGAACCAAGAAGGGAATTAACTTTGATTCCAAACCTTCTATTATTTCTTAAAAGGATCGGATAATTAAAATTAATGATAAAATATATTTAAAACTTTGGTAAAAAACATATCTACTTTGTGTAAAAGATTATATCTAAAAAGATATACTTTCTAATAAGTTACTTATTTTATCCGTAATATTAGATTATTACAAATATCTTTTATTATTATCTGCATATTTTTTGAAGAACCATTGAATAAAAATAAGATCGTTTTTCTTTACTTGACTTCTTTCTAGAGAATTATAATAACCGGTTCTCTTTTCATACGGAATATCTAGCATTGGGAAACCATATTTATGCAGGACAAAATTCATAATTAACCTAGAAATTCTCCCATTTCCATCTGAAAATGGATGTATTGTTACAAATCTTAAATGAATAAGTGCTGCTAGTTCAATAGGAAAAATCTTACTTTTATTTTGATTATACCAATCAAAAAATTCTCTCAATAAGATTTGAAGTTCTACGTGGGTTGGGGGAGTAAATTTACTTCTAGATATTTGAACTCCATGTTCCCTTATTTTGCCTGCTATATCCTCTTTAGTATCTCCAAATAATTTTTTATGCCAGTAAAGCACTATTAGTAAAGATAAATCTTTTTCATACTTCAACATCTCATAAAAAACCATTTTATTAGCTTCTGCTTCCTTGATATCTCTTATAGGCTTATCTTTAGGTGTAATTCCTTTTTCAAGAAGATTTGCTGTATCTTTCAAAGTTAGCTTAGAACCTTCTATTCTTTGAGTATTGTAAGTAAACTTAATCATAAAATTTTCTACTTCTTTCTCTTTTGCTGAAGGAGGCATAAACTTATTTTCTTTTTTATATCCTTCTTTTATCTCTTCAAATATTTTATACCATTTTTCTTTATAGACTTCAAAAATAAATTTCTTTTTAAGCTCTTCAATATCTTTTGGTATTTCTTTACCCAAATATTTTTCAATTTTCTTCAATTTGCCTTTGCTTCTATAAGTATGTCCAAGATAAAAATAAGTATTCTCACCAACCCTTTTTTTTGTTATACTTACCATATTTATCTTATACCTACATATTTATAAATGTTTCTATTATGCTATAAATGTAGGTATAAGTAATTCATGTAAAAGATAATATACAAGAGGATAGGCTTTCTAGTCTGCAAGTTTTTATTTATAATAGTTCATTAGATAAATACTTAAAAAGTTTGACATCTCTATTAAAATATGATAAATGCAACAATGTGTTTTCTTAGAAATAATCAAGAAACACTTTTACTTTATAGAAACAAAGGAGAAGGAGACATACATCATGGTTGGTATGTTCCACCTGGAGGCAGAACTGAAAGAGGAGAAAGAGGAATAGACTGCATTGCAAGAGAATTTAAAGAAGAAACTGGCTTAACTTTGGTAAATCCAAAACTAAGAATTATTGCTACTTTTTATAATCAAGGAAGAATTCTTGGTGGAAAAGAGAATCCAGAAGACTGGTGCGTTGAGGTTTATGAGGCAACAGATTTTGAAGGAAAATTAAAAGAGGAACATCCAAAGGCTAAACCTATTTGGATTAAAAACCCCGATTTAACAAATACAAAAATGTATCCGGGAGATAGAAAGATATATGAGTTAATTAGTCAAGAAGGTGTTTTTGAAGTTGTTACACAATATGATAAAGAAGAATTAATTAGATTTGAATCACAGAGAGTATCGTAAAAAGTTATTAAAAGTTTGGTAACAAACCTTACTTATTATAAACAATCTTATTTTTATAAGAAAACTGAATTAAATCTTTTTCGCCTTAACTTCAATGCATACGCCTGCAGCTACTGTGGCTCCGGCGTCTCTGATTGCAAAGCGAGCCATGTGAGGATTAGTTCCCTGTGTTTCCAAAACAAGGTTGCCAATTGGCTTTATTCTAACTTTAGCTACATCGCCATTCTTTAAAAAGTCAGGATTTTTTGTTACAGAACCATCTGGGCTTGTTTTTTCTATTAATTCAATAAATTGGCAAGGAACTTGTGCTGTGTAAACATGAAAAACAGGAGTATAACCGTTAGCAATTACAGTTGGGTGTGATATAACTGCCACCTGTGCGACGAATTCTTCAGCTATTGTTGCGGGCTTTGCAGCATCGCATACGATATCTCCTCTAGCAATGTCTTTTTTTCCAACACCTCTAATGTTTACTCCTACATTGTCTCCTGCTTCTGCTTGCTGTAATTGTTCATGGTGCATTTCAACACTTCTTACTTCTCCGGTGATTCCTTTACCGGATCTTCCTGGAAGAATTATAACCTTTTGTCCTATTTTCATAACTCCGGATTCGATCTTTCCAACAGGAACTGTGCCTATACCAGTAATTTCATATACATCTTGCAATGGCATTCTTAATGGTAAATCTATTCTTTTTTCAGGTTCTTTAAATAAATCTAATTGCTCAAGAACTGTAGGTCCTTTATACCAAGGCATATTTGTAGATTTTTTAGCTACGTTGTCTCCTTTGAATCCTGATGCAGCAATAAATGTCAAAGTATCAGGCTTATATCCTGCCATCTTCAAAATTCCAGAAACATCTGCTTTTATTTTATTGAAAGTTTCTTCTTTATATTCAACTGTATCCATCTTATTAAGAATAACTGCAACTTGCCCAACACCCATAGTGCGAAGAAGCCAAACGTGTTCTTTAGTCTGAGGCTGAACTCCATCTTTCGCAGAAACTGTCAAGAAAGCTGCATCTGCTTGAGATGTTCCTGTAATCATATTCTTAACGAAGTCTTTATGCCCTGGAGCGTCAATTATAGTAACTTCATATTTGTTTGTAACTAATTTCTCATAAGCAAGGTCTATAGTGACTCCTCTTTCTCTCTCTTCTTTAAATCTATCCATAACAAAAGCAAATTCAAAACCTGCTTTTCCATGCTTTTGAGCTTCAGCTTTAAGTTTCTCCAATTCTTCAGGTGATACTTTTCCAGAATCAAACATTAATCTTCCGATTGTAGTAGATTTTCCATGGTCAACGTGACCCACGAAGACAACATTTATTATTGGTTTTTGTTTCGCCATTTTAAATTAATAATGATTTTGTATTATTTTCAAATTTTGATGGTATTTAAACCTTTCGCATTTGCGAAAGGTTTTTACTGGCCATTGGAATTTTTCTTTAAAATATGAATATTTATTGCGCATTAATATTAAGCTTTTTGGTTTTTATAAATGGATTATTCATAATTCTTAAAATTAACAATACAATCTATGGAATTCTCAAATCATCTTTGAATTACCCTATTCTGACATTAACCAAATTATTACAGATTTAATTATAATTATATTTATAATATTAATTTATCGTTGGTATTCTGGTTAGAAGATGCATTTTTAAGTTTTTTACCTATATGAAATTTAACTTAAAAGGGGGGTTTTTCAAAACCCTATATATTCAATCTTTTCCAAATAAATGGGTGCTGATCAGAAACATTCAACAAAGCAATAAAACCAAAGAAGTTTTTTACAGTTAAAGAATGCAATCATGGTTACTGCGACGCTATGAAAGAGCAACTTCTATAAGAATTAAGAATTATTTTTGATAAAGATTAATTTATTTCTTCCTCAAAATATACTTCAAAAAAATGTAATTTCTTCTCTTGCCCTTTGTTTCTTCTCTTCTTGAGTAAACAGGGTCAAAATGGGTCTTACAAAGTTCAACAATTTCTTCATCCCTGAAATAGCTAAACCATCTCTTAACACCTGGATAGTCAGGATGATAGTCATAATCTTCATTATTTCCGTCTATAAGACCCAATGCAAATAAGCCTCCTTTTTTTAAAACTTGAGCAATTTTTCCGATCATTCTTGGAACATTTTTCTTTCTAATATGAAGTAAAGAAGTATGAGCCCATAATCCATCAAAAATCTCTGCCTCAAAAATTTTATCAATTTCTTCCATATCCATAGTTCTTCCTTCCAGACCCTTATGTTCGCAAATTTTAATCATTTCTGTTGAGTTATCAACACAAATAACTCTAAATCCTTTATCCTGAAAATATTTTTCTGCATGTCCTGGGCCAGAACCAAGACTTAATACTCTTGCTCCATCAGGTAGAATTCCGGAAAAATTTTTAGCAAATGCTCTCCCATATCTTGAAAAGTATTCTCCGAACTTTATATTAAATTGGTTTGGATATTTATTATAAGCCATGATATTATTTTGTTTAACTTTTTCATCACAAAGATAAATTCTCATTATTTTCAGATATAAAAAGAGTTTTTAAGCTTTTATTTCTTCAGGTCAATAACTAAAAACAAAAATTTTCTATGTTTTATTAAAAGGAGATATACACTTTAAACCTTACACTTTTTCATAGGAAAAAGCCACATTTTCCAACGCTTCTCCGTAGGAAAATAATTGTCAATCTGAAGCTTTTTGTTCTTTTTATGGCGTTTTCTCAATCTTATAATTTTTGCGACTAAAACATCTCCTAATGTAGTTTTGAGTTTTTGAAAAATTTCTCTGAATGTGAGAAATTTGCGATTCCACATTAACGAAATAGAGCTTAATACAGAAGTAACTTTTCACCTTGAGAAAGCATGCAGATAAATTATGGGACAGAAATGGGCGCTATATTTATAATTTGTGTAACACTTTTTATCATAAATCTTGTTACATAAAGTGTGATAAGTTTTATAACATAAAAGATTATATATTCTAATTTTGTATATGAAATATGGCAAAACTACTTGCAATAAAAGATGAAAAATCTGAGTTATATGCTCAGCTAGAAACTACTAAAGATATTTGGAAATTTCTTGATAAACTAGCTTATCGGCTATATGATGAAAATTGGATGATAGATGACCATTACAGGGGTGAACTAAAAGATAATGATTATTTTAGTTTTGAGAAAGAAGGTGTTTACCTAATAATTATTATGACTAAAGAAAGAACGCATTTAGTTATCTTAGGTTTGCCGAACAATAAAGAATATAAGGAATTTATCTTTGAAGAATATTCTTTTGGGTAATTTCCAACATATTCTTAGTATGTGAAATACTTTTCAAATCACCAATAAAATATAGTGGACACTTCTGTACGCTATATTTATAATAACTCGGACGAAACTGGGCACTATATTTTTCTTAAAACCGTCTAAATAGCATATTTTATAAACTGATAACTAGATTTAATTTTATGTCAAAAGTTAAGAGACTATGGACAGATGAAGAAATTACAAGTATACCTAAAACAGTAGAGGTTCTTCGTAGAATGAGAACTGCTGCAACTATGCAGAAGCCAAAATTAGTTACTCGAGCTATAACTAAGTTAAATAATTTCTTTGGCGGCCAGGGACAAATTTATTCACAACAAGAAGCTTTATTGTATGCGGAAAGACTTGCAGACGCAGCAGGAGATTTTTTTGCTGCTAAATTATCAAGAACCACCCAGATAAAACAGGAATATGAAAAATGGCAAGATTTACTTCTGGAAGCAGAAAAAAGATTAGTTGTTTATAGACCAACTACTTTTATTGGAACAAGTTTGAGAGAGGTTGTGGGAAAGTCTATCATTGGAAGACTACGACATATAGCTGTCGATTCACATCATACTCTTCAATGGGATTTATTAGAAAACAATAATATTGGAGCTACAACTGTTGAAGAACTAATTAATGAAAATGTCGGAGTCTTTTCTCCTTTGTCAGGAGATTATTTAATGGCTACGTTTTATAGCTCATACCTAAGAAGAACAAGAGGAAAAACATTTTTGACAAGAGCTGTAGCACTTGATAAAAATCTAGGTGAAGTATTTTTTCCATTAGATTATGAAGGAAAAATTCCGTTTAGTGATAAGCCATCAATTGGAATTTACATAGACACCACAGAAACTGGAGCATCCTGGGAGAATCTTGCACTACAAGGGTCTTTGTTTGGTCTTGTAGTTCATGGAATGGAAGGTTTTGATTACAACAAAGCCAGAGAATTATTGAATCTTCCCAAAGAGTATTCAGTTGAAATGATGATTGCTTTAGGAAAACCAGGAGATATTGAAAATCTTGATGAAGGGGATAAAAAAAGAGAATTTCCCAAAGGCAGGAAACCTCTCAAAGATATCGCTTTTGAAGGTAGGTTGAAATTGTAATTTTCCATTTGGTTTTTATTTCATAATATATAACAAAATGGGGCAATAATTAGTTTTAAAAACCTGTTATTTCTAGATGATATATGGAAAATCAAACACCTGCAAATATTCATATTCCACATCAAAGCCATGCCAAATTTGGAATTGAAAAACCGTCTATTACTACAAAGATAAAATCATTTGTGATTCAGTCAAAGAGAGTTTGGCATGTTCTTAAAAAACCAAGTTCTGAAGAATTCAAGAGCATTGCTAAAATATCTGCTCTTGGTATATTGGTTATTGGCCTTGTAGGATTTATTATTTCAGATATAATTAAATTTATTAGATAAATTTGAGAATATATTTATTAAATTAGAAGACAAAATGCCTGGAAATAAATATTCAATAATAGATAGTACAAATAAAAGTAGATTTAATAATATACATTATTTACCAGGAGAGCCGAGACATTATAGTTTAGTAGTTGGCGGCTTGCTCTTAATTTTTGCTGCTTATCGTATTATTGATAGGAAAATTTGGAACAGGCAAAAGGTTTAAAAATGCCTATTTACCACAAATAGTAACATCGTTAAACTACATCCTTTCAGGATAGCATTCTATGCTTGGAAGGCATGATGTAGGAGATAAAATGGAACTAAAACAAGGATTAGCGGAATTAAGAAAGAATGAGAAAAGAAATTTTGACCAAGGAATTGACTTAATTGTAAATTTAAAGGGAATAGATGTTAAAAAAGACAATGTTTCTACTATTGTCAAAATTCCATTTAATATAAAAGATAAAAAAGTCTGTGGATTCCTCACTAAGAAAAGTAATCTTGTTAAGACTATTTTTCAACTAGATTTTATAAAATATAAAGATAAAAAGTTGCTTAAAAATCTTGTTAAAGAATTTGATTTTTTTATCGCGGTAGCATCATTAATGCCATTGATGAAAGAAGATGAAGAAAGTATTAAACAACTTCTTGATAATATTTCGACATCTGTAAAAATAAGGGTTAAAGAAGCCAGCATTAAAATAATTGCTGGAAAAGAAAGTATGAAAGATGAACAGATATTAGCTAATATTAATGCGCTTTATCAGGGAATCGTTTCTGCCCTGCCAAATAAAAAAGAAAATGTGAAAAACATTATGATAAAATATACAATGAGCAAACCTATAAAGGTGGAGATGAAATAATGAAAGAAGAAAAAACAGAATCTAGCAAGAAAAGAATTAAGGAAATTCCAGATTATAAAATAAAAACGGTTAGCGAGTTAGTGAAAAAGATTAAAGATAGCAATACCATCTTAATCGCCTCAACTAAAGGGCTTCCAAGTTCTCAATTCCACGAAATTAAGAAAAGTTTAAGAGGTAAAGCTGAGATAAGAGTTGCCAAGAAGAATCTTGTAATAAGGGCACTTGATAATGTTATAAGAGAAGGTGTAAGAGACCTTGAGAAATATATTCTATCTGATGTTGCAATATTTTTTTCAAGTTTAGATGCGTTTGAACTTTCTGCTTTGCTTTCAGAGAACCAAAGCCCCGCAAAAGCAAAAGCAGGAGAAATAGCTCCAGAAGATATTACTATTGAGCCTGGGCCAACTAGCTTAGTTCCTGGTCCAGCAATTTCTGAATTATCTTCTGTTGGATTAAAAGTTGCAGTTGAAGGAGGAAAGTTAGCAATTAAACAGGGAGCAACTGTTGCACACAAGGGTGAAGAGATCAAGGAAAATGTCGCTTCTGTTCTTGCAAAGCTTGATATTTTGCCAATGAAAGTTGGATTTGAACCTATCGCAGCTTATGACACAAAAGATAAAAAGGTTTACAGTGGCATAAAAATAGATAAGAAAAAAACACTTGAAGAATTAAAGACCGCGT
>JACPLS010000001.1 GCA_016186375.1 Candidatus Pacearchaeota archaeon | reverse complement strand
TTATTCTTCTTTGCAAAAATACGAAAAAAACCACAATTTAAAACCAACTTTAGTGTTGTTTATTAAGGAATACAAACAATTAAAGAAAATGTTGAAGAAATGATGTGACTACATTGTTACTATATGTAGTCACATAGACTGTTGTGAGGAAAATGTGCCAAGGTTTAACCTAAAGTTAAACTAGTGATCCAGATGTTTCACATTTTCTTAAGTTCTTAGGGACGATTAGAGAATATTATTCGAAAAAACCACATAAACCTTTTCTTAGAAAATCTTCAAATCCATGGCGAAAGTATCTTTCGTAATCTGCCTCAATTCTTCAAGCCTTCTCTTGTTTCTTCCCATCAAAGCCGCTTTGCTCTGAATTCCCCCAGAACTAAGAATAAACATACCCTCTTTTATTTCAAGAGACTTAAAACTTACTGGGGATGTTATATCTTTGACAAAACGCTCTGCATCTTCAATTCCATCTGCTTCTCTTATTATCCTAATTTTTTTCCCAAGTTTTTCTTGAATAATTCTGATATTCCTGGCATTCGGACCTATTGCTTTCATCATCATGTGTTGTGGCACTGCAAAAATAATTGCATTATTATATAAAAAACATTTTCTGGTTTTTACTCTTGCCGTGTTATCTAGGAGATTAATATATCTGATTGTTTGTAAATTTAGGACTGCCATCTTTTTGTTTTAAATATGCTCTGTTTATTTCAAGTAGAAATTCAGCTTTCATGTTATAAACTTTCCTTATCAAAAGACTATTTAAATGTATCTATTATTTTGTCGTCGATTCTCAAGTATAAATGATAAGGTTTAAAGTCAGTTCATCTTTATTTAGATATATTAATTAAACATAGCTCTTTTGTAACAAATAAACTAGTGATTACAAATAATATTCCAATTTAATTATGATAATTTGTATAATCGCTGTTATACGCTCCGAAAGTCCGCAGACTTGAGAATGCAATGTGGTTCGAAAAAATCAAAGATTTTTAGGAAAATTACGTAGGAGGCCAAAAAAAATAAAATAAAGTTTTAAAGCAATAATTGTTTTATAATGTGTCTAAGGATTTTATAGGCGCGAGATCAACTTTAGTTGGATGAATATCTTGTGGAACCAATATTGAAGGATGCGGTAAATTTTCTCTGCACACAAAATCAACTGGTAAATGTTTCTCAGAAAAAAGGTTATTTTCTTTATAATAAACAACATTATTTTTATATACTCTTTGACATTCTGCAACAAATTGATTACGAGTCACTGGTTTAGAGAATATTAAGCCGTCTGGACCTCCAAAATAAGTATTATAATCAAAAAATACTCTTTCACCAGGACTAAATTCTTCAGGTAATTTTTCTATTTAAATGTATCTATTATTTTGTCGTCGATTCTCAATCATAATTGGGATTGGCCCAAAGTTAATTTTTCTTTTTGATATATTAATTACATTAAGTTATAATTGATACATACTAATCTGTTTGTTACAAATAAATTGGGGTTACGAACAATATTCCAATATAATTATAATAATTCGTATAATCTCGTTTTTAGATAATATATTAAGAATATCTCCTATAAATTAAAATAACTGATATTTAATAGTATGTGTATCCAATAATAATTACAGAAGTTTTGGGGCATTTAATATATCTTCTTTTAGTCTATATGAATCAAATAAATCGTCCACTATGTGTCGAGATAATCATTCTCCTTTTTTCTTCTTTTCTTTCTCAAGTTTCTTGTCAACTAAAGGTCCGGTAATTTCGACATAAAGTCCTGGAAGCCCTGTTCCAACTGGTATTGGTTGGTTTAGCAATATATTTTCGATGACAGAACTTAATTCATCTCTTCCGCCTTGAATTGTTGCATTTATAAACTGCTTATCAGGGGTTTCAAATGTCGCTCTTGCTAAAATGCTAGCTTTATCAGAAATTATTCCCATTCTAGTTACTCCCTTTACCACTCCAGAAGAAGTCATGGCATCAGCAATAAGTTTCAGGTGCCTCTCATTTATGTCCAATCCTTGAACTTCCAATACAGCTTTTATTTCATTTATTATTGTTTGTCTAGCTGCTTCTATTCCTAAAACCACAGCTACGTCATGAATATCATTAGACACAACTCTATCTCTATCAATTCCTTTTACTTCCAAAATTTCTTTTAAATTACTACCAGCTGCCTGAATTACAAATTCTCTACCTCGTGAAGTTACGACAACTTGTGAAACTCCCTTAATTCCCGAGATTGTGGTTTCTTTTAACTTTTGTTTTAGTTTATAAATTTCCTTAAAATTATTATCTTCCAGATTGATTTTAATTTTCAAGTCATGGCCCTTAACTTTATGACCTTTTTCATTTAGTCTATCTAAGACTTTTTCAAATCCAAGATGAGCTTCTTTCAATGCCTTTGCATCCAGTTCTATTTCAATTTTTTTATTCGTAAAGTCTATTTTTATCTGTGCAGATATCTCCTTTAATTTCACTTCTTTTATTTTTTCAGCGATTATTTTTGCATCTTTTTCATTATTATAATCTTTTGTAAGATGTATTTCAGTCAAAGGTGTAGAAGGCTTTTTTCTTGCATCAAGAATTTCAATTAATCTTGGTAAACCTTGTGTTATCTGCATTTGTGCAACCCCTGCATGGTGGAATACGTTTAAAACCATCTGAGTTGAAGCTTCCCCAAAGCTCTGTGCAGTTATTACTCCCACAGCTTCACCAGGCACAACTTTCTGGTCTTTCAAATGAAGTTTGGAGACATCTTTTCCGTCATCACCATACAAGAACTCAATTATATTTTCAGAAGCATCCCTGACAGTTCCATCGTATTCAACCTTTAAATCTTGCAAAGCACTGACAAGTCTTCTGTATAGATATCCTGATTTAGGAGTTCTCAATGCAAGATCCATCAATGCATCTCTTCCAGTAATAGCTCCAAAGAAAAATTCTGCAGGTTTTAATCCATCAGCAAATGAAGATTTGATAAAACCTCTGGCTTCTGCCCCAATATTGTTTCTCTTAAAGAATGAAAGTGTCCTTTCATTGTATCCAAAACTAATTCTCTTATTCCATAAAGACTGTTGACCGACAGAGCAAGCAATCTGTGTAATGTTAAGCATGCTTCCTCCAGCCTTCGCACTGATCATTTTGTTAACATTTCCATCAACAGGAAAATTATCTTGGACAATTTTTCCAATATCTGTTCTAACCTCGTTAAGAATTCTTGCAATCTTAATTTCTCGTGTTTCTTCTAAAGTTTTACCTGGAAGATGGGAAATTGAGCCAGTTTCAAATTCTTTGATCACTTCAGCTGTTTTTCTCTCCGCTTCTTCCACAATCGCTTTTGCTTCTTTCTTAACTTTCTCAGAAACATCAAGGTCTCGTACAGAAAGAGTGTATCCTTTCCTAGATAAATACAATGCCCCCAAGATAAATGCTCTTTGGATAGATTCAAGTGCTTTATCCCTTCCAAGCTCTCTGTCTATTTGTTTAATCATCTCGCCTTCTTCAGCTCCCAAGCTATTATTTCCTATAATTTCATGAGGAATCTTTATATTGGCTCCAGGAGGAATTAATTGTGCAAAAACATCTCTTCCTTGAATTTCTTTGGTTGTTATTTTATTTTCAACATTTGCAGAAAATAGCAATTGGTCTGCTTCATCTTTGGTAAGAGTATCTTTGCCTAAAAGATAAGCACCAGTTATGGAATCACCTATAGTTCCAACTAAATTAATATTGTTCTTTGAAGAAATAATATTATTTTTAACATCTAAGAGAGTTATAGCTTCGGCTCTTGCTTCCTCTGTTTGCGGTGAGTGAATATTCATTTCGTCTCCATCATAATCGGCGTTATATGGAAATGCAGCGGCCGGATGTAATCTGAAAGTCCTGTGGGGCAAAACTCTTACTTTATGAGACATAAGGCTCTGTTTATGTAAACTTGGGTGTCTGTTAAACAAAACAACGTCTCCATCTCTTATATGTCTTTCAACCTTATAGCCTGGCTGAATTTCCGCGCAAAGTTCTTCTTTTAATTCAGGGGTTATTCTTTTTCTCTTCCCATCTGTTCTAATAACATAATTGGCACCAGGGTACTCCTCACCTCTTCTTATTAACTCTTTCATTGCTTCAATATTTGTGCTAGTTACAGATTCAGCAACAGTTATCACTTTTGCAATTTCAAACGGAACTCCCACTTCATTTATATTCATGAAAGGATCAGGGGAAATTACAGTTCTAGCTGAATAGTTTACTCTCTTCCCAGCAAGGTTATGCCTTATCCTTCCTTCTTTTCCTTTAATTCTTTCAGTAATTGTTTTTAATGGTTGCCCAGATCTGTGCCTAGCTGGAGGTATTTTGCTTATTGTATTATCAAAAAATGTGGTTACATGATATTGTTATGTCCGATAATTTATGAGTCATGTCGTCTTCACTTCTTTCTCCACTATCGAGAGTTATTGAGGGTCTTACAGTAACTGAAGGTACTAACAGTAGGGAAAGAACAGACCATTCTGGTCTACAAGTCTTAGCATTGATCCCTATTCTCTTGAGCTCTTCATCTTTTATTAAAACCAGTCTTTGCCTGACTTCTATGGAATTTAATCTCTTTTTTCCTATCATAAAAGTACTTGGTTTATCTAATTTTACTCTCTCAATCATTTCATTACAATGAGGACATCTTTTAGCATCTCTGGCTTTTTTTGATCTTTCACTTGGAGTATGGTCTTTTTGTTTTTCCTCGCTCAAAGTTAATTTTCCACAAGAAGGACAAAACGTTCTTAAACACAATTCAATTAATGGGATATATTTAATATGAAAAACAGGCCTGGCTAGGTCAATGCATCCGGGATGTCCAGGGCATTCTTTAACTCTCTTCCCGCAAGTCCTACAGCTTACTCCAGGGTCAATTGCTCCCAATCTTAAGTCCATAAGCCCTCCATCAACAGGAAAACCATCAATATCATACAATTCAGGTGTAACTATTTTTGCTGCACTCAATTTCTTTACCTTCTCCGGGCTAAGTAAGCTGAATCTCAATGCTCTTACTTGTTTTCGGAAATATTTTTCTCTCATTTTACACTCTCCCCTATAAATTCTTCTCGTGGATTTAAAACTCTATCAATATTAGTTATAAAGATTAGTCCAGAATTTTTTTCTAATTTTCTTGAAAGTTGAATTTCATCAGTATCGTGATCAATTATCTTATCTCCCTCACCAAATGCTATATAATCATTACCATATCTTCTTCTAAGCTCATCTTCATTATTACTAACATAAACCTCTACAGACTTTTTTATTTTTACAAAGTCATTTTCCCATTTTCTTTGTTGAATTTCTTCTTCTAATTCTAATATCTCTTCAATTTTACCTACAACACACAAATATTGAGGATTAACAGCTTCAGTAATATATCTTCTATAAAGCGATTTACGGTCAGATCCATGATCTAATAGTCTATTGTAACCAATAACTAAAAACTCACCTGGAAATCTACTTCTAAGACTTTCTTCTTCTTCTTTAACAAATTCCAAATTTTTTCTTAATTGATCAAAGTGTGACATTCTAACTCTTTCAATTATTTTCATTTCTAATTCCTGGTATCCTAAGTTTCCTGTCATTTTAACTTCTCTCCTCCATATGTTTTTTTCTTGAAATTAACGCCTTATTTAATGTCGTATATAGAATCCCATATACTCCAGAAGACTTTACTCTTCTGATAAGTTCAATTTCATCAGCATCGCTATCAACAATTCTAACACTCCCTCTTGAAGAATAATCAGGGAAATAAGGTATCTCAACCGCAATAAATTCTTCATGATCTCGTGCAAATTGTTCTCGATTATCGAATAAATAATTCAAAACACTCATATGACCTTCATCTATCTGTTTTGCCATTTTACACCCTCGCCCCCAAACTCATAAATATTGGTGGATTAACAATATTATTTATAGTTCCAAGATAAACTATAAATTTATTTTGAATTCTCTTTCCTAATCTTTCAATATCACTATCATGAATTATCACACCATCAGCATCTATTGCTAAATTATCTTCTCGATATTTTCTTTTAACTTCTTCTTCATTTTTTCTAGCATAATTCATAAATTTATCAACACTCCCCACCATCCTCTCGTATAAACTTAATTTTGTAATCATTTTATTCCTCCTAAACCCATAACATTATCAATATACCTAATAATTACAAGTTTTCCTGGATTAGAGCCTACTGGAAGTACTCTTCCAGGCATAAGTTTTATTCGCTTTATTAATTCTTGAAAATTAGAATCACTATCAATAATTCCTTCATCTAAAGAAAATGCTAAGTATCTATCATCATATAGTCTCCTAAGGATACCTTCTCTTGTAGAAACATATTCTTCAATATATTTTAGAGTAAGATCAGTTTGCGTACCCCTATCTAGTTCAGAACTATCAACAACTTCAAGTCCATAACCTTTTTTATCAGGTTGTAATTGTTTTATCATCTTTATTGCTCAAATTTATTTTTTAATTCAAATGAAGTGAGTATGCCGAGGCCAAGTAGTTCATCAACAAGGAGCTTGAACGCATAAGATATTTCAATCGGTTCTGTTTCTGCACCATTGCATAAAGTGCAAATCACCTTATCTCTAAGAGTATCTTCATAAGTCATATTTCCGCAATCTTTGCATATATAAACAACAGTTTTGTCAGAATCATATCTTTCTTTCAAAAGTAATGAAGCTCCATGACCAGCTAAAGCCTGTTGCTCCATTTCTCCCAATCTTAAGGCTCCTCCTCTTGCCCTTCCCTCAATTGGCTGTCTGGTTAAAAGAGTGACTTTTCCTGACGCTCTGGCATGAATCTTATTCTTAACCATATACCTTAGTTTCAAATAATACATGTTTCCAATATATATCTTCGCTTCCAGTTTTTTTCCAGTAATGCCATGATACATTTCTTCCTTACCATCGAAACTAAAACCTAATTCTTGTAGTAATTTTTCGAAATCTTCAACTTTCTGTCCCGTAAATGAAGTTCCGTCCATTATCTTTCCTGATAGAGATGCTGATTTTCCAGCTAATAACTCTATTAAATATCCAACTGTCATTCTGCTTGGGATACTGTGAGGATTGAATATTAAGTCTGGTCTTACTCCTTTTGAAGTGAAAGGTATATCTTCCGCATCAGCAATAAGCCCGACAACTCCTTTCTGACCATGTGGTGTTGAGAATTTATCTCCTGGCTCTGGTAATCTTGAGTCTCTTGATTTTACCTGAACCACCTTGTTTCCTTCTTGATCAACAGTAATGAAAACAGCATCAATAGTTCCTCTTTCTTCCTGCCTGATTGCAACACTTGCTTCTTTTTTAGCTTGTATGCTAATGTCTTTGGCCTCACTTAAGAACTTTGGTGGTGTAACTTTTCCTATAATAACCTCTCCTTCTTTCATGTCTGCTTCTGGATAAACTACTCCATCATCTTCCAGGAATTTATAAGAAGCTTCTGTCCTATATCCAGCAGTATCTTTTTCAGGGATAAGTATTTCATCAGACAAACCTCCTGCATATTGTAGTTCTGTGGCAGAATAAGGCCTAAAATAAGTGCTTCGCCCCATTCCTCGGTCAACACTTCCCTTATTTAAAACAACGGCGTCTTCCATATTGTATCCTTCAAAAGGCATAATTGCAACAACAATGTTTTGTCCCGCTGGATAAACTTCTAATGTATCGTATACAAAGCTTCTGACTAATGGTTTTTGTGGATAGTGTAATATTGAAACATCAGTATCTAATCTAACTAAATAATTAGCGGCATAAATTCCTAAGCTTTGTGTAAGAGTTTTACTCCCTCTATTTAATCTTGACGATTGATCGTGATTTCCAAATGGTACGAGACTGGTGATAAGACCAAATAAATCAATTGGATGAATTTCTAGATGAGTGTGTTCTTCTGTCAGGTTTTCTGTCCTAAGAGCGACTAAGGCATTTTCTTCTTCAGCCGCATCAATATATTCAATAATTCCCTCTCTAACTAAATCATCCCATTTAAGCTTATTATTTTCAAGTAAGACCAAATGTTCATCTTTTAATTTGCTTATACCTTCTTCAACTACAATAAGAGGTCTTAAAACTCTTCCGACTTCTATGGACATTGTAATCTGGTCAAATAAATCGTCTAATCTTATACTAAGCTCTTTTGGCAATTTATTTTCTCTCCTGGCTTTCCTGATTTCTTTAACAAATTCTTTGGCATTAACAACATATCCTATAAATCGGCCATTTAAGAAAACATCTTTACCGGATTCTTTGTTTAATCCAATCTCATTAAATAATTTAAATGCAGAAACCTCATCAAATTCAACTGCGGTAGATATCCTGCTCATTAATGAAAGATTTTTTCTCAAACCTATTTCAGTTCCTTCAGGTGTTTCAGTTGGGCAGAATCTCCCATAATGAGTTGGGTGCAAGGTTCTTGCCATAAAATTTTCTTGTTCTCCAGGAAGCATGCTCGATACTCTTTGTAATTGAGAAAGCATTTCAAGATAATTAGTTTTTTTCATGTTTTGTGTTACACCGCTTCTCTCTCCTATCCAGCTACCAGTTGCAATAGCACTTTCTATTCTCTGGCTGAATAACGTTGATTTTGCTATTGTTTTAATAGAATAAAACTTCTTTCTTTTTGCAACTTTTTGCAGAGAATATTGAATATCTCTTACTAAAATTCCAAGGTTTACTCTGAACAAATCAGCCATCAAATCACCAGACAATTTTACTCTTTTATTGGCATAATGGTCTTTATCAGTCTTTATTTTATCATTTTCCTTTGCCTTCAAATATAAATTAATCAATCTGCTTAGAGTTAAGGCTTTTTCGGTTCTTGCTCCTTTTTCTAGTCCTATATGAGGAAGAAAGAAAGATTCAATTCTTTGTTTAATTCTGTCTAAAATCTCTTTCTTTGTTCCCTGAATACCTGATTTTTCAGCAATCGCCAGCATAGCATCTTCAGCACTTTGGATTTTTGCAAATTCATATAAATTGACGATTAAACAATCATTTTCATAATTAATATTTTTTGAGATATCTGCTTCTTTTATCAAGCCAAGTGCTTTAAGCATTATAATAGCAGGAATGTTTTTCAATCTGCTAAAGCTAACTTCTAATATACCTTCACTAGTCTCAGATATAGTTGTAGGAATCCTGTATGACCCTCTTTGTGAGAAAAACCTCACACTAAGTCCCTGCCTGCCTTCTTCAACAAACGGTTGGTTAGCTGCCAAATCCTCACTCATGACCATTACTCTTTCATTTCCATTAACAATAAAGTATCCTCCAGGATCTAGAGGGTCCATAAAAATTTCTCGAAGTTTTTCTCGATTCATTCCGTAAGTATTGCAGCCAGCACTTCTCACCATAACTGGAATTCTTCCAATTTCAACTTCAGAGCTGTCACTTTGCCCTCCATATTTTACAGTTAATTCGACAAAAATTGGGGCACTGTAGGTAAGATTTCTTAGTCTTGCGATTGTCGGTGTTACAAGACTTGTGCTTCCATCAGATTCTATAATATTCGGCTTCTCAATTCTGATTTTACCTAGTTTAATTTCAACTTCTTCGTTGGAAATATTAGAATTCATCTCACTAACTATTCTTTGCATTCTATTGTTTAAGAAATCATTAAATGATAGAATATTTGATTCAACTAAAGAATGTTGTTCAAGATATTTTTTTACAATAATATTTTTTTGTTTATCCATTTATTTTTTAGGCAACAACTCTATAATAAGTATGAACCTTGTCAACCTCCTTTCTTTCTATTTTTAAAATATCACCCTGTTTACTCTCTTGAGGTACAGCTGTGTCATCAGCCTTTATTTTTGGTAATTGTGACAATGAAATATTAAATTTCTCAAGTAGGGCTTTTACCTCTTCAGGTTTCAGTTTAGTATGTCTTGGCTGTAGTAAGTGCATGGGGGAGATGATAAAACAATAACTAGTTCCTTAAAAGTTTATAAAACTGGCTTTTTAAATGTTTCTACGAAACATTTAATTTTTTTAGAAAGTTACAACTCCAATTTCTGTCTAAGAATCTTCTCATTTATTAACTTTTCCAAAGTTTGAACTATTTAAACTTTATAGTTCTCAAGAATATAATTGATAAAAATGGCTCCGAGGGGATTTGAACCCCCGACACCTGGCTTAAAAGGCCAGTACTCTGACCGGGCTGAGCTACGGAGCCATATATATTTAAATTATAGAGCGTTTTTAAATCTTCTTTAAAAGAAATTTTAGATTGCCAAATTAAAAATTTAATCCAAATCCTATACTTATCACAGGTGTATTCTTTACTTTATCCGTATTAAAACCAAATTGATATCCCGCATTAAAGAAAACAGAAGAATTTCCCTTTTTATATTCAAAATTAGCTTTTGGGGTAATATGAGCTAAACCATCTTTAGTTCCAGGAAACCCATTGATAAACGAAAGAGTAATTCCAGGAACAACGCCAAATGATTTAGCTTTAAATGACTTTGATTCTGTCAGACAATAAATTTGTCTATTAGGAGTATTTTCATGTGCAAAAATATTCCTAAATAATAAATCTGTATTAGCAATATTGTTCTGATATCTGACTCTCGCATCAAAAGCATAATCATAATTTAATATTAAACCAGAAGGATAAAACCAGTATTGAGGGCTTATTTCAACCATTAATTTTCCATTTTTTATATTAAAACCTCTTGAATAATTTAATCCAGTATCAACTTCATGTATTTCCCTGTCAGTAATATCATAATTAGACCATGCAAAAACTGATAGAGTATCTTCTTTTTTTATAACATTATTTATAGATAAGCTTAATGTAGTTTGATTAACTGGTCCACTTCCAAATATAAATCCGGGTTTTGCAACATATTCGTTTGCTATTTCTGATGAAAAACCAACCTTAATATTATCAATTTTATTTTCTGCATTAACATGGTTAAAACTTACGATCCCTAATACACTAATTAAAGAAGTTAATAATTTTTCTAAAGCCATTAAATGAATCAATTTGATTGATATTTAAATTAGCATTTTAACTTTTTACTCAATTTAAGTAGATAAAATATTAGCATTAATACTTAATCTTGTCAATAATAATTTTCTTATCAAACTTTCCTTTAACATTTACTTTATATTTTCTAAAAGATTCAAGTTGATCTTTGTTAAA
>JACPLS010000036.1 GCA_016186375.1 Candidatus Pacearchaeota archaeon | reverse complement strand
TTCAATAATTTGAGAAAATATGGTCAAGTTAATTATTATCAAAAAAGATCTGGTCAAGAAATAGATTTTATTTTAAATGATATGATGATTGCTCTGGAAGTTAAGCAAAAAGGAGATAAGAACGATTTAATCAAGCTTCAAAATCTATCAAAAAAGCTAAAATTGAATAAGTGCTACGTAGTCTCTAAAAGTTTTGTAAAGGGTAAAGGGTATATACTTGCTTCCAATATTTGAATATGATACCTCTTTTAATGAATATCTATCAGAATTCTTAAATCAAAATAATTTTATTCCAAAAAGTCTATTCCAAGCTCTTCCTCAAGTTCTTCTTTTTCTTTTCCAGTCAATTGAGTCGAAGAGCCCAGGATTTGCGAGCTTTTTACTCCGGTAACAATCAGCAAGACTTTGATTGTTTTGTCCAAATCCGGAGATATCTGTGCTCCTGAAATAATTTTCGCATCTGGGGCAACTTTTCCTCCCAGAATCTCCATTATAAGCCTGTATTCATCTAAAGTCATATCAGGACCGCCTACAATATTAACTAATGCTCCTGTAGCATTGCTTATGTTAACATCTAAAAGAGGATTGTTTATTGCTTTTTCAACAGCATTTCTAGCCCTGTCCTTTGAATCAGATTCACCGATTCCTATCAATGAAACACCCCCATTAGACATAACTGCCTTAACATCGGCAAAGTCTAAATTTACAAGCCCTGCTTTTGTCACAAGTTCTGTAATTCCTTTGACAGAATTAGTAAGTATTTCATCTGCAACTTTAAATGCTGTGTGTATAGGCAATTCTGGAGCAATTTCCAAAAGTTTATCATTAGGAATAACTATTAATGTATCTGAAACAGAAATCATTCTTTCCAGACCATATTGGGCGTTCTCAATTCTTTTCTGTCCTTCAACTGTGAAAGGAAGAGTAACAACTCCAATTGTCAAAGAACCTTGTTTTTTAGCAATATCTGCTACTACAGGTGCTGCGCCAGTACCTGTTCCTCCTCCCAGGCCACATGTGATAAAGACCATATCAACATCACTAAGTTTCTTTTTTATTTCCTGCTCAGATTCTCTCGCGGCTTGCTCACCAATCTTAGGATTGCTTCCTGCTCCCAGTCCATGAGTTAATTCTCTACCTATAAGTATTTTTGTATCAACATTAGAATAAAGCAAATCCTGTGCATCAGTATTTATAGCGATGATCTCACAACCTTTGATTCCTGTTTCTTTCATTCTTGAGACAGAATTTCCACCTCCACCGCCGCAACCTACAACTTTTATTCTTGCTCCCTGCCTCTGTAAAATATCTTCTAATTCCTTATCGATTTCACTACTAGCATGGTCTTTTTCAACTAATATACTTGCCATAAAAGTTGAAAGATTGGTGGATTTATAAGTATTGTTGTTTTAATAAACATTATCCTAGCCTTAGAAAACCAAACCTATATCTTACTCTTTTTTAGAAAACAAGCCTTTTAACCAATTAATTATTTTCTTAATAAAGCCTTGATTACTATTTGAATTTGAATTATTTTCTGCACTGTTATCGCTTACTTCGACAAAAGTATTTTGAGATTTGGATTTTGTTTCTGTTGTGTCATTTGTTTCATTTTGTTCTGTGTTATTTTCATCAAACATTGTTAAGTTTATATTCTCGTTTAAAGTTCCATTTGTTGTATTATTTGAAACTTGGGTATTATTTTCTTCAACAATTGAGATTTCACTCTTAGTAATAAGCTCCATTACACAAGCCCCATCCTGACAGAAATTAGGGCATTTTCTCTTTACGCTATATAGAAAGTTTTCTTCACAATAGTATTCGATTAAAGTTTTTTGGTCTTTTTCACATTCATCAGAAACTGAGAGATATTCCGTCCTATTAGTTAGCCAATTCCCTTCAGCATCGCCTTTTTCATTATAGTTTACTCCTTTGTCAGATTCTGTACAAGTGCCATTTATTACTGCTGCGCCTACAGAAAATGTTGAGTTAATAAAAATAAGGATTGCTAAAATGAGAACAAATAATATAAAATATTTTTTCATGTAAAATAGAATAAAGCATAATATAAAAACTTATTTGTTTATTAACTTCCGCCAAATAATCTTTTAAACCAATTAATTATTCTTTCTACAAGCCCTTGATTGATACACTTTCCAGCTACACAAACATTAGATTTACATTCAAAGTTATTTTCACATTGTTCGTTGTCTCCTTTTTGCGAATTCATTACTTGATCCGTTGCACAATAAAGCCCTTTGTTTCTTACACTTATAGGGAAGCATGCACCTTCATAATTACAACCGAATGTACATTCTTGCGTCGAATTTATCTCGCATTTTTCTCTGCATTTGCCATCAGGACATAAAATCTTATTTTCTTCACAGATGTTTTTATCAGGACACGAAATAGTATTTCCTTCTATATCACATTTACACTTTTCAGGGCAAGAGAAGGATTCTCGATTAATGATAAATGCGCCTGTTCTTGATGCATAATCATAATCCAAGAAAGCAACTGTAAGCCTGTTCTTTAATTTCTTTTTCTCCTTTAAATTTAACTCGAGAACACCAAGTATTTTTTCACCTTCAATATTTCCAAAATGTAGTAGTGCTTTTGGTCCAGAACCAACACATCTAAGTACAGAAAAGGGCTTTGATACTTCTATATTTGAGACGACTGAACCAGTTAAAATTTGTTCAGCTTCCTCAACTTTTTCTTTAATTGCTGCAGTTGAACCTTTTGATGAAACTATTTCTTCATCGCACTTATATGCAATCATATTTTTAAATTGAATATTTAAATTTTCACTCTTTAATTTGGCTGTTTGACTAATTTGTAATTTAAATTTATCACCTAATTCAATATAAACTGGTTCCTTTTCTTTTCCACAATCTTGAAGACATATAGTGTAACAATTAGCTGGAGGAGATTTACATTCTTTTCCTGCTTGACAACTGACCTCTACCGCTTCACAAACTTCTCCCTCGCCGACTTCACAAATGTTATTCCCACAAATTGGTTTGATAATAATTGGCCTTTCTACAACTAGTAGACCTGTTTCTTTTTCTAATTTAAGAAGAGAAATAGATGCTCCAAAAACATCTTTCTTTTCTCCGACGCCAATATTAAAAACAGTTCCAGTGCTGGTAGTACTTCGTGGACCGCTTCCTATTCCAACATCTCCGCCACCTGAATTTCCTCCAACACTTGTAGTGCTAGTAGATGAAGTTGTTGAAGTTGTTGAAGTTGTAACTGCTGTTGTTTCTATTGGTCCTACACATTTAACTTTTTTGCAACCATCTTCTCCTGTATATGTATATATCTTTGTTCCTTCCGAGCACTCCGGTTCTGCAATTGGAGTACATATTATCTCACGAGATGATATGCTTACTTGTAAACGCAAAGTGGTATAACATGAATTAGGTGGGCAAGGTTTTTCCTCAGAACATGATGCACATGCTGTTTCTGTTCCTAAAGATTTTATTTCCATATTTTTGTAATCGATAACCTTTGCTATTTCTTGAGTTTTTAGTTCAAATTTCTGGTTTAGATAAACTTTAATGAAGCCTTCTTTTTGACCAGGAGTTGCACAATAAGGAGCCCTGCAAGAAGGACATGTTGGAGTTGGTTCTGTTTTATCAGATACAGGACAAGTAGGGCAAGGGGGAATTATCTTAGCACATTCACCTGGGCAATTATTATATGAATAATCTTCGCATTTTGCAGGAATCTTAGGACATGTATAAATCTTGCAATCATTAGTATCTAATTTTCCAGAATCAATACGACCTTGACAATCTGGTACATCACATGGGATACTTGTTTTTTGAATGCACGCCCCATTTTCACATCCATTTACGCAATTATAGGGTTCTCTTCTATAAATTTTACCATTTTCATCAATTTTTCCACAAATCCCCTCAGACAATGTATTTTTATCTACACAGTAATCATCTTGTGTATTTGTACTCCCATCATCGACTTTCCACTTAGTAGTACCTTTTACATAATAATTTAATCCGTTATCAGAGTCTGTGCATAAAATAGATTGATTTGTTGTTAAAATGACACATGCTCCATTTAAACAACCATTTGGACATTTATATTCATAAACTTTCCCCCCTTGTTCGTCGCATGTTCCTTCTAACATAACATTATCATTCTGACATGAATCCCAAACTTGCTCATCTCCGGCTCTGGGGATTACTAATCCTTTTACATTGTAGTTTGTGCCACCATCGCTGTCTGTGCATTGAGAAGATGAAGAATTTTCAACCGCGCTCACGAGATAGAACATAGAAAAAATAACAGAAATTACAAGAAATGCAAATAAAAATCGCATCTTTTTCATTTTTATATATAGCAAATGGGCTTTTTATATCTTTTTATCAACGGTTTCAGAATTTTTTTCTTCGTTTTTCTTTTCCGCATTATTTTCATTCTTATTTTCTTCTTTTTTCTTCTCTTCCAGAAGTTCAAAATCAAGGTCTTTGTTTAACAATTCTTTAAACTTGTCCTTAAACAATTTAACAATCTCTTCAAGCGGTTTAGGCCCTTTGACTTTCACTTTCTTTTCTGTAATTTCAAATTGAGGCACAAATCTAAAGAAAAAGCCAAAGAAAGATTCAATTTTTTCTTTTTCATCCTCAACTTTTCTAATAATCTTAAATTTATACTTGAGTTCCTTTCCAGCAAGCGGATTATTGAAATCTGTGACAACTCTTGCTCCTGAGACAGTGATTATCTTTGCCAACATCTCATCTAAATTTAATATCATTCCAGCTTGAGGAAAGATATTTTTTTCTGTAAAGGATTTTAGAGGAATAGTCTTAATTAGTTCCCTGTTTCTTTCTCCGAAGCCTTCTTTAGAATTAATTGTAATTTCATATTCCTTTTCAATTTCTTTTCCTTCCAGCTCTCTGTCCAGGCCAGAAACAACCATTTTTTGGCCGATGACAATTATAGTTTTAATTGGCTTAGCTTCTGAATTAATATTTTTGAGGTCTTCCTCTATATTCGAGTCAAATACTTTTCCTTGGGCGTATCCTGTAAATCTCAATTCTATAAAATCTCCTTTCTTAGTTAGTTCCATCTAATTCACTCACTTTGAGGTTTTATAAATCTGCCTGATTGTGAGGCTTTGCGTGAGATAAGTCCTATTTACAAATTTTATCTAGAAGTTCCAATTTATCCAATAAGTTTTTTGCCGATCCTATATATCGAATAGGCTTTTGAATCACTTTA
>JACPLS010000042.1 GCA_016186375.1 Candidatus Pacearchaeota archaeon | reverse complement strand
CCGACATTAAGCGGAGACTCAAAAAATGACGAGAATATAATTATAATACACGATAAAAAACTAGCTGATATTTATTTGGATGAATTTGAAAAATTATGGCAGTGACATAGAAAATTTTTAATAATTTATGATAATGGTGTGGCTTAAAGTATGTTAAGGAGTTTAATAGTTTGTATGATACGGGAAAATAGCTTAAACTGCTATTTACTTTTTGGGTTTACCATCTAAAAATTAGCTTTTTCTCTTCCTCACAGAATACTACTTCTTTGAATTTGTCAAAAAACCCTCTTCTTCCAAGAACTGGATAAACTTTATCTGAATTTACCCATATAACATATAAAGAGATAGATTCAGTTTGCCAAGATACATAAAAGCTTGTTGCTACTTTATAACATTTACATTTTATTTTTCCACTAATCTGAGAAGGTGGATTTATCGGATCTTCATCTCTAAAATCTACCCCTATCTTTTTACCTATAGAAACTGGAAAGGTTGAGAAATCAGCTCCAGAGTCAAGTAAGCATAATACAGATTGTGTATCAGAAGGATCAAACTTTATACTTATTGACGGTCTTAAATTATTGTCTAACAACTTATTATATGGAATACTAATTTCTTTAGAAGAAAGCATTTTTAATCAAAGTAACAAAATTTGACTTTTTTCTGGAACTCTGAGGATAGTTGTTTCCCGATTGCCGCATAAATCTTTAGCTTTGTCCATAACGCTACTTGGATTACTCCCACAAGCCACTATCTTCTTATTACATATAGCTACCCATTCCCCTATATGCTTTTTCAGTTCCTTTTCTATTGGTTTGCTTTTTTTCATTTTTAATCAAATTACTTTTAATTTTTAGAGGAATCTATCTGATCGCTTTTTAACGATGACTAAACATATTTTACCCCCACTATATAAGGGTAAGACTTTAATCTTTTTAAATATATAGGGTAATTTAGTGAATAGGAAGAATTAGAAATAGAATAGTCACAAGCCTCTTTTTTAGCCATTTAATCACCTTTTTTAATATACTAATTTAGTAGGATATATTTAAGCTTTTTGTTTTGTTACTATGTTCCAATAAATAATTTGAATTTTTATTTTGCTAAGAATTCTTTCTCAACAACAACGATTGGCTTATTCCCAAATTCATAGGCGTCAAGTAATGCCAATTCAAGTTTTTTAGGTAAATCAAGGTCGTTAAAAGGGATATTGATAATTGCTTTCTTAGTTACATGTTCTCCAACTTCTAACTGCCACATATCAAATTCAATCTCTGCTTTTGTCTGAAACCACTCTTCTTTTCTATCTTTTTCATCGTATAAAAAAACTAAAATTTTTGGTTGGAAAGCATTATTTCCTTTGTTTAGAATTGTAATGGTTAATTCTGTCAATTTTCCCCAATTCTCTCCCTTTATTTCGTATTTGAAATCATCAAGAGCTAAGGAAATTCCATTTTGAGTGTTAACAATACTATTAGAACTAAATTTAAAATCTTGGGTTTTCTTGGTTTCTGGTTCTACTTCTTTCATTACGTTACCTATTATCTCAGTTGGTGTTTCTTCTCTTTTTTCTTCTATTTTAATTGTTTCCCCATCAATTGCAGATAAACCCAATATATCGCCAAGACGTGTTAATTTAGCCCTGTAGGTTATAATGTCCCCCTCCCTGAATTGTAATAGCTGGTCTCGTTGATCACTTTTCATTGTTATAATTATATCACTTGTCCATGTATTCGGACAATGCTTAACTTGAACTTTATTTCCCTCAGATATACTGGATATTTCGCCGCTCCACTCTACATATTGGTCTTTGAATTTTCTTTTGAATAAATCTTGTTTTTGTAAATTTGTAGCTTCTGTATCACAAATAATGGCAAAATCTTCAAATGATTTACTTACTATTGTCACTTCATTTGATTTGGTTGGAGTATAAGTGAAAGAACTCTCTGTTTTGGTCATCTCATCAGTATTTGTTGTCATAGCAACAAGAATTAGCCCCACAATAACAATAGATATTTTAATTCCTTTAGATAATTCAAAGTTAAATTTCTCTCTATAAAATCTATTTGTTGGCGGTAATACAATCAAAGCCATAATTAGCCAAATTATTCCAGCTACATACGAGGATAATGCAAAAGAACCTATAACAGACAATATACAAAAAACTCCAAAAATCCAACTTACGACTCCACCGAAAGTGATTTTTTTAACTTCTTTGACCATTACTAAACACACCCCCAAGTATTATCTATTTTTATAGTGCTATTTAAATAAATTTCTATTTTCTATATATTACGCTGATTATCACGCTTTCTTTTATTCTGATTATTACGCTATGAATTTATGAATGATGAACTAAGAATATTCTTGGCAAGGAGTAAGCTTAGAATTAAAGTTTTACAAGAGTTAGATGAAAAACCTCAAATTGCTTCTTTTTTAGCAAAGAAAATTAAAAAACATAGAGAAGTGGTAAGCAGGATATTTTTAGATTTACAGAAGAGAACGTTAGCAATCTGCACAAATCCTAAAGCTCCGAGTTTTAGACACTACAAAATAACTGACAAAGGCAAAATAACACTAAAAGAATTAAGAGATTTGGAATTTTAAAATCTTCTTAGCATAACATCGAAAATTTTTTAAATAACTTCTCCTACGGGTTTTTTATGGCTAAGCCTGAAGAAGAGGAATTTGACGCGTATAATGACAAAGACGAAGATGAAGATGATGACT
>JACPLS010000041.1 GCA_016186375.1 Candidatus Pacearchaeota archaeon | reverse complement strand
ATTACATACTTATAAAACTATCTCTCAATAAGGAAATCCACATAATTTCCTGTTCCTCCAGCGTCTTTTTTATTTTCAATAGAAAGTTTATAAGGTGTTGAAGCAGCAGTAATTAGTTTTATAGAGTCTTGATTACCATACTTAATAGAATTATATCTAAGAACCAGTTCAACTTCATTTGTCTTGGCTCCCTTAGTTGATATCAATTCAACTCTTCCAAAATTTATCTTTTCTCCAGATTCAGAATATAAATATTTTAAATTACTAATTTTAAGAGTAATTGTGTCAAAATTTACAGGAGTATTACCATCTTTAGAAGGGTCTATGATAAGCTCTCCTCTTTTAAGGTTAAATGCTCCTATGATTCTTTTGCTTCCAGTTCCCTCACCAATAACTTCCTGCACTTTCGCATCAAGAGTTTGCATAGCTTCTATACTTTGTTCAATTGCTATTTTGTCCCTTGTTTCACTTATCTTCGGCGAGACAAATGCCAAAACAGTGCCAATCAAAGCAAGGCCTATGACTGTGTAAATCACTGTTTCAATCCATACTTGCCCATTTTTAAATTTGTTTTTCATTGTTTGCATTGTAAACCAACTTCTCCTAAACAATTTCTAAGTTCAATTTTATCTGATTTCCCACACACTTTGTCGGATTTCAATATTGGATAAATTTCCATTTCAACATAATTCTCTAAAGCAGAAGGGTCGGGAGTATAAATATAAGTAAATGTTTCTCCTGCATTTGGAATTTTAATATTTAGTAAACATGAAGGAGGGTCAGCGTTAGAACTAGGGTCATAAGTCGTTATTCCTCCATTACTTTTGCTCCCAACAGCATCATTTATTACTCTAATCGGCTTTGTACTTCCATCTCCTTTAATAAAGACAAGATCAAAACCTTTAATGCTCAAAGAGCTGTCATTCCCAATTGCAGATATAGAAGCACCATATTTTGTTTTTGTATTTCCATTCAAAGTATAACAATTAAAATTTGAATTGCCTATTTTTTCCTTAAACACAAAATAATTTCTGTAATCAACACATTCAGTGCTCTTTGTCAAGTTATCTTTAATATATGGAACCAGAAATTGAGCTAAAAAGGAAGCTGCTGCTAAAGTAAGTAAAACAATTAAAACAGTTGCAACAACAGTTGAAACACCTCTTCTTTTCCATTTCATTTTATTTTCCCATTATTATAAAGCTACTACAGCAGCTATACCGAATTCTTCTCCACAAACAAATGCTTTTTTTGCCTTATTGTTCTCTCCTAAGACAATAGGAACAATTATAAAATTATCTCCAACATTGATTTTCCCAGTGTCTATTTTTAGCAATTTCATATCTTCATCTTCACCACTCGTTATAGCTAAATTTAAATGTAAGGTATTAACAGCTCCAACAGAACTTACAGAAGTTAAGCTTTTCTTTCTTATTTCTATTCCATAAATAGGAACATTTCCCTTATTTCCAACATGTATAACAAGGTCCTTTTTATTAGGGTCTTCAGTATTTACCGCAATTTTTGCATCAGCATCAAATACAACATCCTTACAAACACTTTCTAAATCAACAGGTCCGCCCCCAAGATTTTTCTCTGCTTTTTCTCCAATAAATTGTTTAATCCACAATAGAATAATAATCGCAATAATTATAGCAATTAAAATTAATAATGTTGTTGCAATAACAGGAGACAAACCTTTCTTTTCTTTAAGTATGGCACTCTTTTTCATGTTTTTATCAGCCTTTTGTAATTTAAAAACCTACCCATCTCACAGAACTACTCTCAAAAAAACTTTCCTTTAGGAATGTTTTTCTTACAAATAACTTGCCTTCAGGCAAGTTTCTTTCCCATCCTCTTCTATTCTCTAACAACATACAATTAGGAGTGTTAAGAAACCTCAACTTTGCCTTTAGTTACATATTCATAAGCTGAATATGCCGCAGTACATCCTTCTGCAACTCCCGTAATTGCTTGTTTAAATGGTTTATCAGCAACATCACCGGCAGCATAAACTCCTTCTATGTTTGTTTCCGATGTTTTATGGTCAATTATAATCTCTCCCTTTTCATTTATTTTCACACCAATATTTTTTGCAAGTTCAGATAGAGGAATGTGGCCAATTGCAATAAATAAACCCTGTAATCCAAGTTCTTTTTTCCCATTAAATTCTCTATCTAAAATAACAGAACTAACAAATTTTTCTCCTTTAATTTCTTTAACATTTGCTTTATTTATTATTTCTATCTTTCCTTCTTTAACTTTTTCTTCAACTCTTTCCATATTAATAGGTTCAGGATGTATCTCTTCACCTCTATAAATAATGTAAACTTTTTTAGCATGTTCTGTCAATACAAGCGCGTCTTTTGCTGCACTATCACTTCCTCCAACAAGTCCAACTATTTTATTTCTAAAAAGCGGAGAGTCACACAAAGCACAGTAAGCCACACCTTTATTTTCAAATTCCTTACTTCCTGGAACATCAAGAGTCTTCCATTTAGTTCCTGTTGCAAATAAGATAGTTTTTGCATGATAAACATTTTTGTCCGTCTTGATAATAAAATCGTTTCCTTTTTTCTCTACGCTCTCTGCCTTTTCCTCTTTTATTTTAACAAGCTCGTAGCTTTCCGCATGCTTCTTTATGTTTTCAGCAAGCTCTGGCCCACTCAAGCGTATAAACCCGGGATAATTTTCAACAATATTTGTTGTTGTTATAACACCTCCAATTGGCAACTCTGCACTATGTGTTGCTCCAAGGCACAAAGTGCGTAATCCAAGCCTAGCTCCATACATCGCAGCTGCAAGCCCCGTCACTCCAGCTCCCAAAATAATGAAATCATAACGCTCAACTTCATCACTTTCTTTACTCATTTTTTCTTCTTTACTTTCTTTTTTAATTTTTTTCATAGTTTTTTTAACAAAATAGATTATATAAATATTGTCAGGCGAATCTTCCAAGAAGAATAATAGAAATAATTGCAAATATGATGCCAAGTCCTTCATAGTAATTTAATGATTCTTTAAAGTATAATACACTAAGAAAAACTAAAAACAAAACTGTTGATATACCGTAAAAAACACCAAGAGTTGAAAGTTTAACATGACGCATAACGAATAGCCAACCGAAAGCAGTTGAAGCATAAATTGTCAAGCCTATAATAAACCAAAACCAATTAATGTTTTTTTCTTTTCCAGCAATTTTTATGAAAAAATCTCCAACTACTCCAATCAGTGCAAGAACTATAATAAAAATTAGTGAAATTACAATAATATTCATTTCTTAAATATGATTATCTGAATTTAAATCTATCTAAATAATTCTTTCAACTTTGAAAATATTTTATTAATCTATTCTCTATCCAGATAAAATTGATACATTCTATATTGTGTAACTTTATTGAAATCTCTAGTTTTAGGATCATCTATAATTTCTATTTTAAGAGTATAATTATTTTGATAAGTTGATTGTTGCCTTATAATGAAGTTTCGTTCATCCCCAACAACTGGTACAACCTTTAACTTACTACCATCTCTCGGAATGCCATCATTGAAAAACCCATAATTATACATCTTAGGTGTAGTACTCACAAGCACATCATTGGGAACTAATTGTTCTTTTCCTTTAATATTTTTCCTAAATTCAACATTTCCTCCTTTAATGGTTATGTTTAATCCTTTATCCAAATTATACATCTCATATTTTGAAGGAACAGACAACCATCCTGCAAAATAAAATACTCTTTTATTAGGATTAAACGCATTAGTTTCAGGTAAAGCACATTCAATCCAATTTACAACTTGGCCTCCACCCAAACACCAATTATTAGTTACAATTCCAATAGGACTATGATACTGTGGACCTAATTTAATTTTTGAGTATATATAATAATTAAATCCATCAAGACTTGGATTATATACACATGAATATCGAATACTTAAATTGTATCCTAGTTCATTACAAAGCTTCTCAGGACTAACGATATCACCAACAGGTGCTAGCCCGAAATTAGTGGTATAATGTAATGGCGATCCTTCAGATATTAAATTGATACCAAACAGTTTCGCAGTATTTCCATCCTTAAATGTTGCCATCGGCAAATAAATTCTTCTGACTATAACATCACTTACATTAACCTGTATTGTATCTGAGAAATCAGATACAATTGATCCATTAAATGTCTTTAATTTATAATAATATTCTCCTTCAGGAAGATTACTATCATTTAATCCTTCACTATCTTTAGGTAAGATAGCAATAGGTAAATAAGGCCCCTCATTTAATTTAGATCTGTAAACAATAATTCCTTCATTGATATTTATAGAAAGGTCAACTTTTTTTATTAGTTGTCCGCCTTTTCCTTTACAAATTCCAGATTTGTTCAAAAACCCTTCATCTGTAAGTCCATTGCAATTATTATCAATCCCATCGCACATCTCTCTCTCCGGTTTAGTTTCTCCTTCACATAGCCCCCATCTTCCTATAACATCGTTTTTCTTTCCAATTATAATGCATTTTTGTATTCCTTCTTTACATTGTCCAATATTAGAACCACATACTTGTGTTTCTCCTAATGCACATTCACTTGGCCCTCCGACTATTCCTTCATCAATTTCTCCATTGCAATTATTATCAACTCCATCTTTTCCTGTATCAATTATATCGGGCAGCACAAGCCCATCAAGATTTCTACTTAATTTACATGAAGAAGTGCAATATGCAACTCCTAATTTACATTGTCCTTTATCATTTAATCCATAAAATACACTAGAAATAGGACTAGCAGGATCACATTCCTCTGCAATTCCATCATCATTTATTGTTTGTATAATTCCATCGCCACAATAAGTCTTTTGAATGCAAATACCATTAACACAATGTTCTTTAATAAGAGAGCAATCTGTATTTGTTTGACATTCTCCTCCCCAAAGACTAACGGACTTTTCTTCAACTTGTTTAAATGAATCATAAGCACATTTGCACGATAACGAGCAAGATCCTTTTGAATCTCTAATCATTTTCTGCCCCTCTAATGTTATCTCAGTGCTTTGGGAGCAAAAAGGATTATTTTCCAACATAGTTCCTTTAATAAGTTCACATTCTTCTCCTTCTTCTTTTATACCATTAAGGCATTGATTTCCTTCTACAGGAATTGAAATTCCTTTCTCAATGAATGGCGTGTAGAAAATAGGAGCTTGAAGAGTTCCCTTCATTAAAGTTTGCTTTCCTGTTCCGCTATATTGCTGATATATAAATAATTCAGCTCCATTTTTTCTATTCAAATAAAGAACATTATAATTTAATGCATAATTCTCAACATCAGGAGAATTTATCTTTATTAAAAAGCTTGCAAATTGTCCATCAGATGGCTTTGTTTTTCCAAAAAGTATTTTTAGTATTTTCTCTCTCGTTGCTTTATTCAAATAATTCAATTTTACACCACTTAATTTTTCATTGCCCCTTTCTATATCAATCCACGAAGCTTGCGGAATAGATAACTGCGCTTTCCACAAAGCAGATAAAAGTTTTTCTTTAGTTTTTAGGACATTATCATTAACAAAAAGAGAAGCATTTTCTTCTGCTCTTAATCCATAAACATATAGATATTTTTTATTACTAATTAATTCATTATTTTCCAAACTCTCATCTTCTAACGCCTGATCAGAGATAGTATTATATCCAAAATCTATTTTACTTTCTTTGTTTATTAATCCTAAATTCATAATCTTTTTCCCAACAACAATTTGAGTGGGCAAAGTCGTACAGCCCTCTTCATTGCAGAGCGCAATGAATCCTTTATCATTTACGCTTGGAGAAATTTCTTCATCTTCAATTGCTTTTCCAGTAGCTTTTCCAGAAATGGAATTTATTGTATATTTCTGTAGATAAATATAGGTAAATCCCAAAATCAAAATTAAACCCACTATTATAACCAAAAAAATACTCTTTCTGTTTCTTTTCATATATTTTTCACCGAATTATTTCTATTTATGATTGACAAACATCTAATATAAATATTCCGAATTTCTTACAAGATAATAATAATCAGGCCAGAATTTACTTTAACGTCCATTATTAAAAAATGTAACTATAGAGTTGTAACAACAGAAAGGTTTATAAAACAAGAACGAGATTAGAAAGCATGGATTTTATACCAGAAACACAGCAGGAATCCTCAATAATTACCTCGGATATATTTAATTTAGCAGTTAAATCAGCAGGAAATAGACCAGGTCATCTTGAAAAAGACCTTGGTGAACCCATTCAACAGATTTTAGCTTTTATTAATAAACAGCCGTGGGTAAATTATCGAAGAGATTTAAGAGTACTAGCTTTTCTTCATGATTTAGGCAAAGCAAGAACTACTTATGATGAATCAGGTAGCCTTGTAGGAAAAGGACATTCAACAATCAGTCAAGAAATTGCAACGGAGTTCACAAATGATCAAAGATTATTATATTTAATTAGAATCCACGATAAATATTTTCATTTCTATCGAGATGATGGAAAGGGCAAGTTGAATAAATCGAAATTCCTAAAAACATATAATAATACAGATTTAGAAACATTAACAAGATTCCATTATGCCGACAGTAACAACAGAGAAAGAAGTTCTGCTCAATGGTTTGAAGATCAATGCGCAATCCTTGGACTAAAAAAAGAGAGACTCTATGAAATTGAACCAGAGGTACTAATATGAATATTTTAGAAATCATTACAAGGGCGATAAGCGAAAGAAATGTAAACATGAAAGGAGAACGTATTCCAATTAATTTAACAATAACAGGAATTAAATATTATTGTAGTAATGATAAATATCCTGTTTTTCTTCCACAAGTGGCTATAGAAGATTTCCCACGATTCAAAGGAGAACTAGAAAGAACTATTAAGTCTGCTAGAGATTTTAAATTATTGTCACAAACAAAGATTACAGGACGAGACACAGAATACGACTATTATGTAGAATTAATGAATATTGAGAATAGAGGTCGTATTTTAACATTAGTTTATACAACTACTCCAATAGAAGAATTTTCTAGAGTCTTTTTACCAAGATTAGCAGAAATACAAGCAATACATACAACAGCTCACTGGAAACCTGATTCAATAGCAGAAATAAATTTTTTAATTGAAGAATATCTCTTAAAAAATAAAGGGAGAACTTTAAAAAGTTTTGAGGACAGTTTAAAAATTTCAGATTTATTACCTGAATTCCAAAGATACCCTAAACAATATTTAAGAAGAGATTTAGAACATTATAAATTGCTCTTACTAGGAACCTTGGCTTCTCTAAATAAAGCTCATGAAATAACTTCAGAGGAATTTTTCTCTAAATTAGAAGAATTAAAAATTCACCCTCATTTTAAAGGTCCAGAAAGACCAATAACAAAATATATTCAACAAAAACTTAATTACCATTCTTCATAGTAAAAAATAGCCCCTTCAGGAACTTCTGATAATTTTGAAGTTTTAATTGCTTCTCTGAAAACTTCTTCCATTTGTTTATCAAAATCAGTTTTCTCATTTAAACCTGGATAATAATGACCAGTTATAGAATTAAATTTCTCAACATATCCATCTTTGAAAGAGACAGTTCCAGCTCCATAAATCTCTCTTCCCCTAGCAAGAACTGAATGTGCAAGTTTATTTTCAATTTCATTTACAATACCTTCTGGCACATGTTCAAATTCACGATTGCCAATGATAAAGTTTCCATTTCTGTCTACAACCCAGACATAATCTCCAGAAGCAGGTTTACCAAAGTGAATTAATTTTATATCTTGAGCAATTGCTTCTCTTTGAACTCCATATAAATTCCAATCATTTTTAGGTTTAATTACAACATCGTCTTCACCTAAAAACACATTTAGATCTATTCCATCTTCAACATAACTTATTAATTGTTCGCCATTATTTTGATTATTAAATATAGTTAATGTTCGCCCTAGTGAGTCTCTTGTTGGTAAATTACCAAAAGGTGTTGCAAGAACTCCATTATTTTCGACTTGCATAATATCTAGGAATTGGTGTGCAATATTAGAAGAAGACATCTTAAGTTCATTTGCGGGCGCTTGTTGTTGCAGAGGAGCTATTTGAGAATAAGTATGTAACTGGTCTGCCGATAACTTGAATTCATTAGAATATGTTCTTTCCCCCCTAATTAAATTTATGAATTGATTTCCCACATCATGAATTGCTTTCTTGTCCGATTCAAAAAATTCCATTATCTTAAACGCATCAAGCATCCTTTGACGCGCTTCTTTTTCAGAGAGTTGTAGTTTTTCATAACCTCTCTTAGAAAAATATATGGGAGTAGACATATAAGAAAGTCCAGGTTCAAGTAAGTATTTTTTCAAGTGAGTTTCTGAGCCCCAATGAATTGCTGTTACTGATGCTCCCATGGGCTGTTCTCCAGGTTTTACAAATGATGATTCACTTAATCTTGCGTCATTCCTTGCAGAAGGAAAATCACCAGTATAATCAGATTTTGTAGTACTTAAAGGGCTATGGGTTAAGGGCTGGTTAGTATGATAATACTCTGCCATATCAATAGGGTGGGTATGAAAACTGTCAATTAAGTCTATACTTGCCCCTTCTTTTAAATGACCGACTACGCTACTAACTCCTAAAGAACCAAAGGTACCCTCCTTTAAACCAAGCAAAGCTTTTTGAAAATAAGAATATGAACCATCTGGATTCCTAACAACTATTCTTATCAATCCAACTTCAAAATCATTAGAATTTTTAATAGAATTAAATTTATTAGCGGCAGTTAAAGTTAATTCAGAAATACTTTTCATTGATTTTAAATTCTCTTCATCAAGTTTTGTAAATTGATTATTTGACAACTCAGTCTTTGAATAAATATACGGGGCATTTGGATCTAAAGGATCTGATCTATAAATATAAATGCTATTTGGTTCTTCCATAAAATCTCTGTGTATTCCATTAACGTCAATAATAGAAGGACTATATTCCAATCTAAATGGTTTATCCAAAGCTAATTTATTAACATTATTAAACTCTTCTCCTAAACGATAAGCTAATAAAATTTTCTTTTGTTCGAAATTAAGATCAGGCACATTTCTAAGTTCGTAAAATAACTTATTACTTTTAGAAGTAAAATCAGCTATGCTTCTTGATAATTCAGGGTTATGAGTAATTTCATCATTAGATCTTCTTAAAGAGATAAAGTTGCTTACTTCTTTTAAAGCGAAAAATTTATCATCCAACGAATTACTTTTCAAGGAATAATCTACTAACTGTTTTAATCTTTCCATTTCAGACTTTAATGTTATCTCTTGTATTACAGGATCATTACCATCAATAAACTGAGTAGTTTCTGTAAATGCTCTTGTTGCATCTTCAGCTGCTACTGCAGTTACAACGTCATTTGGAACAGAAGCAACAATCCTTTCTCCCAAAGGTAAGCCAACCACTTCAGCCGATGGAGAGGGCAGATAAAGTTTGACTTCTTCTGTTTCAGGGAAATTAAATACTCTCTCTTTCCCTTCCATTCCCAAAGTCATTTTAGGTAAAAGGTCTTGCGGAGTAGCTTGTCCCACAAATACTGTCACATCTCTTTCTGCTCCTCCTTCCAAAAGTAATCTGCTTGCAGCAAGATCATTTCTAACAAGTACAGGAGGATTGCTGTCTAAGTAATTTAATACTTTAACACCGTTTTGAAGTGTTGAAATATCTCCTTCTGTTAACTTTGCGCTGTTTCTAAAATTATTAAGCAAGCTTTCGCTTCTAAAAGCTAAGACAGGAATTGCTTCACCGGATGAAGTGAACAACGTTCTAGTTCCTCTTGCTTCTAAGGCAAAGGTTGAAGGATTATAGAGTACAACAGAATCACTTATCGCAGGTCTTGATCCTTCAAGCAATGAAGTTGAAATTTTCTCCCCAAAATTGAGCGCTCTTGCTTCTGCAGCAGATACTGCTGCACCTTCAGCTATTGTTAATCTTCCTGTCGCAGCTAAAACCCCATATGTTGCAGGAGCATAGCCGGCTAGAAGAAAAGCCAATGGTTCAAGTCCTTCTCCACCAGCTTTATTTATTCCATATGCTGCGCCAGAAGAAATAAGCAAACCTTCTAAATTTGCAGTTTCAATCGGGTATTTTTGAATAAAGCTAACAGCTCCTCTTCCAAAACCCAGAGTTTCCGGAGATGTAGAGATAGCTTCTCTTATAGAATATTGAGTAGCTTCACTTAGAGATCTAGTAAGTGCTGGTGAGGATTCTGCTAATTTCGAAGAACTTAACAAAGCGCCTAAACTAAGGCGTTGACCTATCCATTCTGCAGTTGAAATTCCCCCAAGTCTTCCAATTGAAGCAAAAGGCGCGAATGTTGCAACTCCTTCAGCACCTAACATTGAATCAGCAACAAGCGTGACAAGATTACCTGTTTTAATTTTACCATTTTCATCAAAAATACTTACATCTAAATCTTCGATTACATTATCATCAATATAGTTTTTACCAACTTCAAATCTGTACGGCTCTCTTGCATTACCAGAAAGGTATTTTTGAACATCTGGATTTTGTAAAGCTTCTGCCATCGCACTACTAATTCCATCCAAATGCGAACGCACATTTTTATCATAATCTTTATTGCTTGGAGTAAGTTGATCTGCGCTATATCCTAACAATTTTCCTGTTTCAACAAGAACATCGAAAGAAGTTTTTCGTTCTTCTAAAGGTGGTTCAATTGTACGCGAAACATCACTTAAAGATAATTCCGGATTTCTTTCTAGAATTAATCCTATAAATGCAATTCCTTCCTTTTGTCTGTTCAATGCAGAGGCTTCTGTTCCTACCATTTCAGGAAATATTGCTGCACCTATTTGATCGCCAATTGATCTTAAAGGGTTTGTTTTTAAGACAATATCTTTACCAGAATCAGCAAATCTCAAGCGCGTTGCGAGCATATCTAACGCTAAAGTGTTTGACCTATCCAAATTATATCCTATTGCACGTAAAAATCCTTGTTCAAAGCCATTTTGGAAATTTTGTACAAAATCACCAGATGGATTTACTTCTCTCGCAAATCTTATACTAATTTGAGCATTATGAAAATTACCTTCTTTAAGATAAGTCTGCGCAATTCCAAGATGAGAGATTTCTAAAATATTATTTTGTTCAGTTCTAGTTAGCGTCGCCTTATCAGAAATTAGAGGATCTTGCTCGCCAACTTCAGTTATTATTTTATTAAATTCTTTTCTTGCTGTTTCAATTTCTCCTTTTGGAAAAGCTAGCAGATTTGCTTGGCTAAGTAAATTATATGCTGCGCTAAGCTTTCCTTGATATTCAGTAGGAAAATCTCCTTTCTCCTTTGCAGTTTCTGCAGCTTGTTGATAATAGTATCGAGCGCTTTGTAATTCTGAGAGTACAGTTTGTAGTTTCTCACCAGATAAATCTCCTCTCCGCGCAAGTTCAAAGGCATTTTTTTCATGTAATGAGCCAAGTTCAAGACGCGCATTTGTAAGTGTTAAGGAATCTCGAGGAGTATTTAAAAATTTCTCCAATGCTTCAATTGCTTCTTTTTGAGCTAAATTTTTATCTTCCTTAAATAATAAATTATAATCATTGTTGAAATTTATTTTAGCTAATTCAAGCACATTCGCTTCTTTTTCTAGTATTTTTGCAAGATCGTGTTTGCCTTCTGCACGAGCCTTCTGGCTTTCTTCGCGTAATTGAGACATAAATTTCGTGCTGTCAACAGTTTTACTTGGCGTAAGGTCATATTGAATTCCAAGTTCAACTCCATTGCTAAAAGAATCAGGCTGCAGGCTATAGCTAAGTAATGGTTCGGCACTCTTTTCATCTTCAAATTCATATCCACCTAAGCTATATGGATCAACAAGCTTAGACACATAATCTTCTAAAACAGGAGCCTTATATTCTGGAGATTTCAATGCTTGCAAAATAGAATTTTGTTCTAAATTATATTTTAAATCTACTCCTTGGCTTATCCTAGATAGATCAGGTGTTAAATCATATTGCACGCCAATAAAATCGCTTTCAAAAGAAGGGAAAACAGTTTCAAGTTTGATTTCTCCAAGGCTATCAAATTGACTTTTTTGTTCAGTGAAAATGGAAGGAGCTGTTTGTTCATACGATATGTCAAAATTATCAAATCCATTCTGGCTCTGATATAAATCAGAAGCCCTTCCAAACTGATAACTTCCTAGACTATAAGGATTATACAATGTGTCTGAAAAATCAGTAATAAAAGGGCTCTGATCAAATCTATCGCTGCCAAAAACGTCAAGAGGAAAATAAGGGTCAGAGAAATAATCGTCTCTTAATGTTTCTTCAAAAGCACTTATATTTCCAGTTTTATAAAAGAGCAAGAAAAAGATTATAGCACAAATTAAAATAAGAGCTTTTTTTCTCTTCAAATTAGAGTTTTTTATCATCATTATATCTCTACTCATTTTTTATTACCCCATATTAATTTTACATAAGAAGAAGGCTTATTTCTTTTCTTTTCAATAACTTGTTTTCCTTCTATAAATTGTGGAAGCATGAGAGTTGCAGATTCTTTTATCTGATTCTCTTGTGCTTTATTGGTTTCTGGAAGAGTTTTTACTTTAACAATTTGAGATTCAGAAAATTCGCTATTTCCTGAATAAGATTTAATGGTATAATAGTAAATTGTATCTGGTGAAAGAGAAGAATCAAGATAAGATTTTTTTTCTTCTGAAATATCCGCAATTAATTCAAATGGCCCATTAATAGAAGCAGAACGCATAATTTTAACATTTGTTTTAGCATCATTTTCCCAAATTAAAAATATATCATTGGCAGTTATGGGAAATGCTCCAAAAGCATTTGGAGGATCAAGTGTAGGAAGTTTATCTTTTTCTGTTTTAATAGTTATACAAATCCCATTTAAGCAACTATATCCTTGTGGACAAGAGATAAATTCAATCGTTTTGTTATTATCGATACAATAATATTCAGCTATTGAGTTTTGTGTATAACAACTATCTGTATAGTTTTTTCCTTGAAAACTAACAATTCCTTTTTCATAAATATTCCTTCCATTATCAGTATCCACACACTTTGATGCAAGGTAAGAACTCGCTTTATCCTTAGTTTTTGTGATTATTGCTTTTCCTGAAATATCTCCTTTATCAAAAAAACTCTTAAATAAATCTCCAAGGTTTAAATAAAAAATAAACAAGATTATAAATATTGCAAAAACCATAACAACATATAAATATAAATTTACCCTCTTTTTCATACTAATCAATATAAATCTATCTATATAATCTTTTTTATAATGTTTTAATCTTTCCATCCGGATTTAAATGTAACACATCATCAAAGATTTGCATGAAAAAAGCAAAGTAAATCATCACAATATAATTAACAAAATAAGGTATAAAATATACCCACAAAAGATTTATAAGGTATAAAATATACCTATATTAGGTATAAAAAATACCAAAGATAAGAAAATGACTTCAATTGAAGAACACATAAAGAAAATTAAAGAACATCTTGGAGGAATAGAAGATTCTATAAATCAAGGCATAGAGAAAAAACCAGTAACTATCGGTTTTCATTGCTCAGCTTGCGCACTACAATATTTAGAATTGTATTTACATATTACAAAAAAGATACCCATAGGTAAAGTTATCAAACATGAGTGGTTTAAACGACCGAAGCCAGGGCAGAAAAAAGAGTTATTAATTGAACGAAAGCTTTCAGTAAATTTTGAAAAAAAGCAGGAATTATATGAACTACTTTACACATTAGAAGAAGAGAGAAATTCACTAATGTATGGAAAAGCAACAAAAGAACAAATTAAAATAGTTATCGATACATTTCAAAAATTTAAGGAAATGATAGGAGGGCTTTTGCAGCATGAAGATCACGAAATCTAAACAATTAGTGGCATATGCTAGCGCGTTTGTCTCATTTGTTCTACAAAAGATAGACATTGAAGACATAATTCTTTTTGGTTCAGTGGCTAGAGGCGAAGCCACAGAAAAAAGCGATATAGATATTTTTTTCAATGTTAAAAGAAATGAAAAAGAAGTAAAAGGAATAATAAAAGAAGAATTAGAAAAATTCTATAAGTCTTTGATTTACGAAACATGGACATTAAAAGGAATTAAAAACAACATTAGTGTGGAAGTGGGTGATCTGAATAAATGGAAACTTAAGAGGAGCATAATTAGTGATGGCATAGTTCTTTACGGAAAATTCAAGAATCTTCCTGAAAAAACACATGGTTTTACTCTCTTTATCTTAAGACCTATAAAAAACATCACAAAAAGAAATAAGATAATGAGATATCTTTTCGGCAGGGAAGAAAAGGAATATAAGACAGAAGGAATAGTAAAAATTTTTGGTGGAGAGAAGATTTCCACGACAACTTTTCTTCTCCCATTGGAAAAAACTAAGGAAATTGAAAAAATTCTTAATAAAGATAAACTAGACTATAGTTTTTTTGAGCTCTGGACAGACGCATTTTAATTACCCTTATCCCATTTTCATAATTACCACTTTTCAAATGTCTTTTCATCTGGTTCCAAATGCGTTGCAGCATCAAATCTTTGCAGTAAAAGCTAATAACTGAGAAGATAGAAAAAATAACTTTTCTAAAGGAAAGTTTTTAGTTGTTATATCTATCTAATTCTTTTCACGACTCTTTACACCAATCAATGACCGTTATAGTGCAATCGTTCCGATGCTAAAAAGAGGCCTAAAATAAATCTTGAATTGTTCTCTTTTTACATCTTGCTGCAAGCTTTCTGACAAAACAAAAGAATTTTTAGCTTTATACTTTCTCATAAAGCTAAAAAGAGACCTTGTAATTTTAATATCTCGCAAGTCAGACTTAACTTCAACAGGGATAATTGAACTATTCTTTTCTATAATAAAATCAACTTCTGCTTTTGATTTTGTTCTCCAGTAGCGCAATTCAATATTTCTTTTCAAAAGTTCGTTCGAAACGAAATTTTCATTTAATTGCCCTTTATCAACCCGCTCATTCTTTTTTTGAAAATTATTAAGAATAATATTTCTAAAGCCATTATCAATGAAATATATCTTAGGATTTTTTGTTAATTCTTTTCTTTTATTTTCATAAAATGGTCTGCTTTCTGAGATCACAAAAGTTTTCTTAAGAATATTTATATACATTAAAAGCTCTCTGTAGTTTGATTCAGTAAGTTGTGAAAGTTCATGATAATTAATAAGGCTGCCAATTTGAAGAGCAAGTCCATGAATGAGTTTAGCTATCTTATAATCATCTCTAATTTCCATGATTTCCTTAACCTCCTTAAGCAAATAAGTATTGTAAATATTCCTTAAAACTACTTTCTTTTCTTCTGAATTCTCAGAAAGAACTACTCTAGGATATCCTCCATAGATCACAAACTCTTCATAAATTTTTTGCAAAGAAAAAAGCACCTCTTTCGAAAAGTTGTTTCTCTTTAAATAAATTAAATACATTCTTTCTTGCTTATAGCGCAAATATTCTGAAAAAGACAAGGGATATAACGTAAATACAAAAATTCTCCCGACCAAATATTTTATGCTTTGAATAGATAATTCACTTGAAGATGAGCCAGAAATTATTATTTTAATTCTAATTGTATCGTAAATATATTTTAAATTCTTTCCACCATTTTTAGCATATTGAAATTCATCAATAAACAGATAATCGTAATTCTTTACATAAAGCTCTGCAAATGAATCGATATCATTTTCAAAAAAAGAAAGTATTTTCCTATCTTCAAAACTGATGAAAACTGCTCTTTTCAAATCTTTGAATATATGTTCCATAAGTGTTGTCTTTCCACATTGGCGTGCTCCGACTATCGCTATAATTTCTTTTTTCTCTATATAATTTCTAATATTCTCTTCCAAATCTCGCTGTATGTATCCCATTGTTATTTTGACCCTGTTAAAATTATTAATTATACAATATCAGCAGGGTTAATAAACCCTTCTATTCTTTTTTTGTTTTGTATCTCCAAATTATTTCACTTCTATCTTGATGTTATATAAACTATAGATTTTCCTATCTTCCAAAAGAAATAAAGGTAAAGATAGGGTGAATTTATCATGAACAATAAAACACCCTTTCTCCGTTAAGAGTATATTCATAGATAATAACAATTGGGAAAAATATAAACTTTTGCATAAGGGTGAGCTTAGAGTATTAGTTAAAGCAAGTGATGCATTTAATTGTGATAATCTTTTAATAATTACCATGCATGAAGATAAAGAGGAAATAGTGAATAAAAAGAAAATCAAATTCCTACCTGTTTGGAAATGGCTCTTAGATGGGAACATCACCCCTACTTAATATGGAGTGAATGTTAGTTTACCCTTATCCCATTTTCATAAACAAACATTTTTCTTTGTGCAAGTTCCTTAAAAAATTCTTTTTTAGGAACACAGCCTTCAGGCGCATAAACGCCTTTTTCTTTAATTAAGCCATCGCGAAGCATCTGCGAAATAATACTAATGCTACGGCCAGTGTCAACATTGCTTCCTGCTGTTTCCCATCCTTTTAATGTCCTGATAATGCAGTTCATCTCAATGCTTATATTCTTCCCATTTTTGCAGCCAGCAACATTAACCCACAAATTCTCAATTTCTCTATATTCAGTGGGAATAGGCAATTTCTTTAAGACTTTAACAGTGAAATCAAGAGGTTTGATCAGAATTCCATTAACTTCAATAGTTTTTTCAGAATTAAATCCCAAATCCATGAGCAATTGAATAACACTCATGCTGTGATCTGGAAATCCAGCCATGTAATGTATTGTCTTGAGTCCCTTTTCTCTGAAATATCTTGAGAAAGTATAAACTTCGCTATGTACGATACAAAAAACAGTCTGATTTCCAACTTCTCTGAAATTCATTATCCCTCTACAAGTCATTCTGTTTTCTTTCACAAATTTTCCATTGTGGAATGTTATAGGCGCGTCTGAAAATTCGTTAAAAATACTCTGCATTGAGTATGGAATTATAAATTTCTTTATATTTGAATCCCAAGCAAAACCTAAAGTGATAGTTTCAATCGAGTCGAATTTTTCAACAGCATAGGCAGTCATTACATTTGAAATACCAGGTGTAGAGCCACATCCAGTAATACATAAAATTCCTCTATTTTGAAATTTATTATGTAGAATGAACTGTTCCTTTGTTACTCTTTGTAATCCTCCAAGGTCAGTAAGACTTCTCTTTGTTTCCAAGCATGCTTTCATAATAGGAATATTAAATACAAGTTCAGCACAATTTACAACAACATCCGCTCCCGATTTCCTTATGGCATAAAAAATTTCTTTTTCTTTTTGTAAATCGATCTTCAAAAATGTCGCTTTTTTATTTTTTAATAAGTCTTTAATTCCAGATGGATCTCTCCCACAGAGCATTACAGAATATCCTGATTCCAATAAATCCCGAGTACATATTCTTCCTTGTATTCCTGTGCCTCCAAAAACAATAAAATCATATTTCATTATGTTTCTTCTTATACATTTTAAGAATATAGTTTATTTAAATTCTATCTTTTGTTGGAAAATTATATATTATTTATTATTTCATCTTTAAATTCAAATTGCTATGAATTAAAACATTCTATAGCTTCTTCTATTTTGCTTTTTTCATCCAGATTTTGAGATACAGAATTAACTTTTATTAATTCTCCCTTGTCCAGATAATATCCATTATGCCCTATAGGGCTGTTAAATTCATTAAAAATAAAAGATAAACTACAATCAGGTATATTTACTGTACGGCAAATTCCAACAAGATAAGCTTTCAAGCACATCATACAAATACACGATTCATATTTGTTTTTTTCTGTATCTAACACAATTAGGAAATTTCTCCTTACAAAATCTTTAATGTCTTTATTAAATATTCTTACAAAAAAAGGATGATTTGTATGTTTCAAAAATTTAATAAGCGTGGAAACATTAATAACATTGCTGTTCCATTTTCCTTCCATATAACTTTCATACATAAGATCCATAAATCACCTAAAAAAGCAGTTAATATAAAGGTGTGTAGTATTTTCTTTACTACATTAAACAATCTTTTTTGCTTTTTTCCACATTATGTCGAAATAATTTTGATACGGCTTCGCAAGATTTTCATCATCTATCTCAATTACCCCTAATTCATCCTTCCATAAAAAAATAGCTATTTTATTACTGCAAATATTGGTTGTAGCGAAAGAGTCATATTTACTTGGTAATATTCTAGCTTCAGTAAATTTTAATTTATTTAGGAATTTGGCTCTCTCTTCTGCTCCAGAGTTATATATCTGTTGCATGAGAATTTTCTTTTTAATTCTTTCTTTATGGAATTCTTTTAGTATCGGGCCTATAAATTCAGGTGCATCTTTAGGAATTCCATAAACTCGGATTGTCTCTCCTCCGTCTGATAATAGCCCAAATAAAGCTTCCTTTATAGAAAATAAGCCTTTGGTTGTCTTTATTTTATATTTGCCTACTTTCGGGGTTATTTTATTTTCATATTCTTTTAATATTTCATTTAATTCTATCTCTTTATGCTTTAAATAATCAAGAAGGGAATTTAATGGCCTAGCACAAAAATCTCTCTTTTCAGACTCAATCTCATAAACCAGACCCTTACCCATTAGTAATCTTATAGTATCATAAATATTTGATCGATGAATTTTGGTTCTTTTAGAAATGTTTAGAACTGAAGATAATCCATTCACACACAGGTCAATATATACTTCCGCCTCATTCCTGCTTAATCCAATAGATATAAGGAAATTTTTTATTTTCTCCATTTTTCCTTCATTTCATAATAAAAAATAGTTTACTCTTTAAATAGTTGTTGTATAAAAAATACAACAAATACTATCTAAGGTAAATTAGCAAATTTTAGCACAATAATGATTATAAGCCACATTTAATGCCTTTTTTTATGAAAATTGAATATCCCTCTTTTGCCATAATTGACAGTT
>JACPLS010000040.1 GCA_016186375.1 Candidatus Pacearchaeota archaeon | reverse complement strand
CTCTTTAAAGTTTTCTTTTTTACCTTCCTTTTTAATACAAAAACCACTTTCCTCTACATTCTTAGAGTATTTCATTATCTTAACATAATATCCAAGACGCTCTGTTTTTATTCTGCTGAGTTTATTCTGGAGATATTCATTTTTCCATCTTCTCTAAACAGCACTTTTTGTATTTTTTGCCAGAACCGCGCGGGCAAGGATCATTTCTGCCTATTTTCTCCTTTTTCATTCTCAAACTCCTTCACAATCATCTGAATCATTTCCTTGACATTAACTATTTCACCTGATTTTAATAGCGAAGATATCTCTTTTTCATTTAAGTCTGAAAGCTTAGACTCTAGACCTTTGATAAAATCAATAAAATCTTTTCTTGTGAATTTCTTTTCAGAATTCTCATTTATTTTCACTAAAATCAGATCAATAAGATCTTTGTCAACTTTTGCAAGCTTATTCTTTAAAATAAAGTAAATATCATAAATATCTCTTATAGCAACATTCTTTCTTATTACAAGGGCTCTGAATTTTTCTGCAAAATTCTCTGTTAAATCAATTACCTCAATTTCAAAGTCTTTTATTAAAATAGGTTCTCCTAATGCATCAATAAACTCATGCTTAATTGCTTTCATCCTTGTTGGATTTCTTAATTTCTTCCTAAATGAAATTTCCAATTTAATTGTCTGAACAGAATTATCAATCATTGAATTGTAATTTGTGATAACTTCTAACCCGACAATCTTGGGGTCTTCCTTTGATGTCAGCATCTTCCATCCTTTTCCTAACTCTTTGCTTGTCTTAATTCCAAGTTCATCAAGAATTCCCATTAATTCTCTTCTCAAACCATCAAGAATCTTCTTGATCTGCAATTTTGTTTTACCCTTGACATCTTGATTATAGACAAAATCCAAGTTCTCGCTTAATCTGTAAAATACAAGATAACATTTATTCAAACAAGTTCCGCCCTTGAAAACAAGATCTTTAATTTTCTTCTCACTTATTCTTTGAAGTATTCTTGTTAAATGATAATCTTTCTCTAATAGTTTAGAAGAAAACCCTGTTTCAGCACTCAATCTTCCCAACTCGTCTAAATTAATCTCAGTTGCCATTTTTTCTCCAATAGTTTAGTTCTTGATTTTTTAATTGTAGTATAATAAGACAATGCATTTTTCTGTTTTAATAAACCTAATAATTTGTTGCTGTTTGTCAACAAACCAACGAGTTTGATTATTTTAATACTATTATACTTAATTGCATAATCAATTAACTTTGTTTTATCATATTTTACTTCTTTAATCCTATCCAAAACTTCACTTAAACCGCCCAAATATTCAGGGTATTCTAAAACATCAATTATTGTTCTTTCTTTGTCAGAATAGGGATATTTATCTTTCATAATTCCAAACAACTTATCTTTTTTTACTTTAAAAAATTTAAATCTGTAATGCAGAATCTCTTTATCAAAAGAATATTTTGTATTGAAAACAAAAAGCTTATTGGGAATCTGCTCTGTAAGTCCATGCAGGTTGAAGGCATTGTATAGTCCAATGTAATAATCTTGTTTTAACAAATGATCAATAATCTTGTATTCATCCAAAACCCATTTTTTGCTTACAGCAGAAAAAGGCACAACCATATAAACTCCTCTTTTAATTGAAACAATTCTTTTCTTAGCCTGAAGCTTTTCTATTAAATCAACAACATCTTTGATTTTTATATGAGATTTAATTAAGCTTATCAATTCTTTTCTTGAAATTAATTCCATCTTCTTATATTCCAGAATACTCATGATCTTCTCCTGATTAGGACTCAATCCTGAAAATTCTCTTGTTTTCATCTTTCTTCATCTCTTTTTGGAAAGGTGAAAGCTTGAAAATCTTTGATTTTCATTGTTTTTTTCATTTTAGTTAATACCACAAACCATAGGGTTAATTACAATAGGAAAAATGAGTTTTTAAAGCTTGTTGCTCATCATTTATTGTCCAGATTAGTTTACACTTATCTATTATTCACTAATCCTCGGAGATTTCCCGATAAATCTTGCATTATTTGATATTTATAGTAAGTTTAAGTTACTTTAAATAAATTTTAAGTAATCTAAAAAGCTTTCTCTGTCAGTTAACAAGTATTTATAAATACAGGATATTGGTAAAGAACACTAATTTCTTCCATTACTCCATGTAATTATAGCAATAACGGGGCTATTCTGTTTACAATAATCCCAAATTTTTAGCAATATCCAAATCAAGAAGAAAAATAAAAAATCATGACATGAGAATATATTCATTAAATGAATGTATATTTACCTATTCATATAAAAATAAAAACTATTCTAAATTACTAAATCTATGTTATTAGAATTGGCGCTTGCTTTCTTTCTTGGCATCGTAGCAGGCACCTTCACAGGCAAACATTTCGGAGATTTTTCATAAAAATGCTCTTTCTAGGCTAATGCACCTAAACTGCATTACAAACAATAAAAGGAAACCTAAATTAATTTAGGTATGAAAAAGATGAGCTATGATAGGATAGGAAACACACATATTCGGGAAAATGGAAAAAAGAGAAGTATCTTTGACAAAGTCAATGAGATCAAGAGCGCCATAAAAACCATTCTTCCGGAACTTGAAGGCGATAAGTTGATTGCAATGTTAAGTAAAATTAGAACTTATCTTGCTCACAAAAAGAAAGGCGTTCCAATCGGAAGGCATGGCTGGAAAGGTTATAGAGATCTCACCTTCAATGAAAAAGTTCTTTATGAATATCTTCTCAAGCAAGGCCTCTGCCCATCTACTACTTATCGTTGGTTTATAGCCACAAGAATCCCTTCAGACGTTAGAGATAAGCTAGAGAAAGGCCAATTAAGCATGAAGAAAGCTTTTCAAATATCAGCTAACAGAAGACGAGTAAAAGAAAGCAATACGGGTTTGATGATGATTGAAGAATTAAGAACAATCGTGAGGGGCTTATAATGTCAAACAAAAACAAACTTCCAGATGTCTTAAACATTGAGCAAATCATTAAACTCTTTGATGCAATGGACAGGCCCAAAGTTGCAATGGCCACATCAGTAGCTTTCTTTTGCGGATTAAGAATAGGTGAAATCTGTAGTATGAAAATTGAAGATGTCGATCTCATTAAGCAAAGACTTAAAGTTGTTGATGGGAAAAACTCTAGGAGAAAGTTTATGGGATATGGCAAAGATAGGTATGTTCCTATTCCCCCTCAACTAATCTCTCCCTTAAAGAAGTGGCTTGATATCATTCAAGGAGGAATGTGGCTTTTCCCATCTGATAAATCCCCTGACTCACATATTCGTAAAAAGAGTTTAGGCGAACAATTCAGAGATGTTCTCAAAAGAGCAAATCTTCTCATTGCAGAAAGAGAATTAGAATTTGAAACAAAAGTCAATGGAATAAAACAAACAAAGAAAATCATCAGGCATAAATATTATTTTCATACTCTTCGCCATAGCTACGCTACTTATCTAAGAGACAAGGGTGTTGATATTTACACAATCTCTGATCTTTTAGGTCATAACCAAGTCACAACCACTCAAATTTACGCCAGGATAAGCGATGTGCAGAGAACAAAGGCAGTTAATCAGGCCTTCAATCATCAATTTGCTCCAAATCCCTATCCCATTCAGTATCAAATGCAATCTCAGCAAATGCAAAACATAAATTCCAATCCCCCTACTCAAACTGAAAATGATAAACTCTTAGAAATCAAGAAGCTTGAGTTAGAAATTGAAAAGATAAAGTTGCTGAAAAATCAGGAGAAAGAGGTAATGAGCAAGTATGATTAAAAATAATGAAAAGGAGGTTGTTCTTCTCATGCCATTCTTTGTTTATTTTCATTTTTGAATTTCCCACTCTATCTCTTCATTCTCCCGCTCTTTTCTTATCTTGTTCTCGATCTTAAATTCATTCAATATCTCCTTAATAAATTTCTTCTGATCCAAAATATCAAAAGACATAATCGTTCCATAAAAGAAATAGTTACTCTCAATGTTTTTTACAATAATCGCTTGAACAAAATCTTTTTCTTTAAATCCTACAGGTAAGTCTATTGTTTTTACAAGATAAACTTTTTTGTCAGATAAATCTTTTATCGTATAATCTTTCTTATCTTCTGATATCTTCAATATCTCAAATAAAGATTCTTTATAGTCCAAGAAGTTTTTAATCATCTTCTTCTCTTTTTTATTAAAGTAATCCATTGGAAAAGAATTAGCCATTTCCATTGCAGTAGCTCCACTTGGAAATTCATGTTTTAGTAAGAACCATGCATGAAAGCCGAGCCTAAAATCAACTTTTCGCTTTATAATTTTCATTGCAGGTTCATTTTCATGAATATAAACCTCTCCCAGTTCTTCCTCAATACCTGGATAAAGATGATTTATCATACTCCTCACTTTCCCAATAAGCTCAGATTCCCATGTCTTTTTAATCTCTTTAGTCATTTTCAGACTCCTTTATCAATAAGAACTACCCTAAAACTCTTTGTGATTTTCACCTTATCGAGTATTTCCTTATCAATACTAATGTCTTTCTTTATAATCGCTGGGCTCAATCTGGAATAATTAACTTGCGAGAAAAATTCATAAATACCTTTTTCCTTAATAAGTTTAGCAAAAGAATCCTTGTCTTCAGGATAAATAACCTTATCATACTCTTTTACAGAACAACCTTTATGAGTTCCATTAATAAAGTTCTTGCCTTCTATCTTTGCAATATTAGCTATCTCTGATTTTAAATTATCAATTTTAGATTCTACTTCTTTCTTTGATATCTCCAATTTATCTAATTCATCAACAAGTTTTTTACCAATTTCTTCATTCATCTTCATCCTCATCATCTTCCATCTCTGCCTCTTTTTCTTCTCTTCCTTTCATCTTCTCATGAAAATCCTTAATACTCTCAGCTTCTTTTTCCAGGAAGCCAGGCTCATGATTGTTTCCTATTAAAAATAAAGTCATCCAAGATCCTCTATAAAATGATTCTTTTATCTTATCTTCTTCAGATGCATCAGACTCATCAAGCTCAGCCATTAAAGCGTCTATATTCCCATAGGTTATTTCTTCAGCCAGCTTCTCTGCTATTTCATTATTCTTTCCCATTTTCTCCATCTGCTTATTAACATCTTCCATAAAACCCTTCATCTTCTTATCTCCCAATGCATCACCCATTTTATCAGTGCAATCAGAACAGATATGGGGCATATGCATTGCATCAACATCTCTTTCCTTTCCTGCCTTCAAAAAAGATTCGGGCATCTGCATATCTTTCATACAAACACTGCATTTCACATCTATCATTTTTTCTTCTTTTGACATGATAAACCGAGTAAGAAAGGTTATAAAAATATTGCTGAGATTTAATTAATCGGAGTTATACCAAAGGTATTTTTTAACTATTTCCTTTTTTAATTGAAATTTCATATAAAAACTTGAAAACATAATATGATGCAATGATGCTATAGAAAAAAAGAAAATAAAGTATGAAATTAAAATAAGTTAAAACATTCAAATTTAAGACATAAAATATAACTGAGATTATTAGACCAATCATAGAGATTTTTATTGGGACTCTAAAAATAATATCTATATTTTTCTTTATTCGTTCTTCTTTTATTTTAGGATAATTTTCTATTAGAAATTTTGACAATGCAAATACCGTAAAATTAACAGAGAATACGACGAGAAAAATAGTTGATAAGAATCCATAATCCTTAAACATAAAACCCTTTCTTAAAAAAAGTTCTAAAGCATATAAAAATAAAGTGAATATAATTGCAATAACCAAATCTAGATTAACAGAAATCAAATATTTCCATTCTGACTTAATATGATCCTTTTCCATGTTTATAAAGAGTAAAAAAAGTTTAAATATTCTCTCCTCCCGTTATAACTATGGCAATATTACTGTTTAAAGAACTAAAGAATTTCAATTATGAGAAACATGCGTCAGAATTATTTGAAAAGATTGATAATACTAAACTGAAGAATCGAACAGGAATTGAAGAAGGAGCATTTATCGGATTTGTTGATGTTTTCAAAAATGAAAATTTTATATACATTCAAGCATATAAAGAGTATTCCACAGTTGGAGGATATTTTGATGGGAATCCTAAATCATTAACGCCTATTAAAAACACGAATGGGGAGTATCATTCTATATTAATTACAAGGTCAGGAGAAGTTCTAAATGAAATTTCAAGATTCTTTCATAATGAGGATATAAGAAAATTATTGATGGATTTGTTTAAGTCTATGGGATTACATAATGTAAGTCTAACAGAAGTAAAAAAATTTGATATTAAAACTATGAGAACTTTTTATAAAACAGCTAAAAAAATAGTCTCTTTAAGAATTCAGGAAATAGGTGAGATTCCTCCAAATCCAAGAATGCCTCCAGAAGATTTAGAAAAAGCTGTACAAGATATGGCTGGGGGCTCAAATGAAATCATGTTTAATTCAGGTAGAGATAAAAATCTAAAAGAAAGTCAGATTGTTGATGAAGGGCTAGCTAGAAGGTCTAATATAAAAGAGGTTAGAGGAGTAGACGAAGATGGAGATACTTTTACTATACAGTCAAATGGAAGAATAATTTCTCATCTACCAGAGGACTCTCTTAAAAGAGCAAATAAATTGCATAAAATGGTACAAAAGATATTAGGTATATTCCAATAAAATACAAAAATAAATAACTTTCTATATTACAAAACTCAAATTCTTATTTGCGGAGTTTCCAGACTTATCAAAAACTCCGATTGTTAAATTATGTGTTCCAGATCTAAAACTCTTTGTTATAGTACAAACATTGTTTTTGAGACCTGAGCATAACACTCTCGGACTTGGCCTTAAATCATTCCAATCAATGTAATTTACTTTATCAAAATTTAATTCAGTTATATTAAGTGTAAACGTGACTCTTCTAAATAACCCTATATCGTATTTGAATAAATTTATTACTGGAAGAGTTGTATCAGCTTTAACAAAGTTTTTCTTTGAAATAACGGTATTATTTATTATATCATGAAGCTCAAACCAATATTCTATAGATTGATTATCATAAGTAGATAAATTAGCAATAGTAAAACAACTCCATTTATCTCTCTTAAAGTTACAGTCATCTGGAAAGTCTTTAGTTTCAAAGCCAGTTTGATTATTTCCATAATGTAGTATAAGTGACTGCGGATTTTGCTCTACAAATTCCACACTAAAGTTCCCATTGCTAAAACCACTTTTCGGATTTGTTTTTGATATCTTTGGATCTTTTGTGTCAACCACGAAATTTATAGTCTTTTCCTTATCTACTGTGTTATTCTTTAGAGTCTTAAATGTAACACTATGAAAACCATCATTAAAAGACTGTAATTTCTTTCTATCATTACCATAACTAGTACAAAATCGACTACACAACGTTCTTTCTCTAGACCTTTCATCAGAATTATCAATCCAGGTTATTTTGTCCACTACTTTTTCTGAACTTATATTAAATGGCACTCTGCTATCAGTATAAATCGATTGATTTGGAGAATAAACATTGAAATCAGAAAACCAGTCAAGTACCCGATCCATTATTATACTTCTATCATTTGCGTCATTTATAGCTTCAAATCCAAATGCAAAGTATACAACTTTGTAGACTCCAGTATCAACCTTAATTGCTCCACTTCCAGATGACGCAGTACTCGAAGCAGTATTTACCCCTTTAGGCTTTTCCTTTTGAGGCAACATAGCGATTGGAATCTCTTGAGGAAGATTGCTATCTCCTGGAAAAAGATTGTTGTAAACAAAAACTGAAGTTGCAGGGGATATTGGGTCTATCTCACTAGGCCAAAATTGATTATTTGCACCACCATCCCCAAAAATATTAATAGCTAAACCATCACTTATCGGATCTCCATTAGTCCCAGATAAACCGAGCAAATTAGCATCATCTTGAACATATCTTGCATGCAAATAATTATCATAAAAATCAGTACCGTTTAAATAAAAGCCAAAATCTTGACCTGTAATAAATAATCTTCCTTTATTGTTTAAGAAATCTATCAAACCTTCCTGCTCCTCAATAGTAGGCATTTTCCATGAAGGGCTGGACCAAATTATTGCTCCAAAAGAATTTAGAATATTATTATTAATTCTTCCTCTTAATCCGTAATCCCATAATTTATAATCGACATTGTTAGAATTTAATGCTTCTTCAAAATAACTAATATATGACCTGTCGCTATAATAAAAGGCACTATCGACTAATAATATATCAGAATCTACAGTAAATGGTTTTGTAGTAAACTTATCTAACTTTTCAAAAGTAATTGAATTTTCAAAAGAATCTTCAGAACTAATGTCGATTGTATAATCTTCCTCATTAATCGGAGTTGACCAATAATTCCCATAAATCCCGTCTCCTGCTAAATCGTCCCCATGTAAACCATCATCATAAAGTTCTAAACTTCCGACAATATTTTCATTAGAATTCTTTATTGTAGAATTTACAAAAGAAATATCTGATTGATCACGTACATTTACTCTTACATTAACATTCTGCCCTGCTTCGATATACCCTACACCATAAT
>JACPLS010000048.1 GCA_016186375.1 Candidatus Pacearchaeota archaeon | reverse complement strand
CCTTTTATCTTATGGATTTCTATATGCGTCATATTATTTTCCTCCTTAAATATATTAACGGCTACACTTTATATACTTACCGATATTAAATTAGAAAAGTAGCATATAACTAATTAGGGGGATTATTTAAGACGTAGTGTAGTTAAATTATCCCAAAAACTCTATAAAGAAAAGCATCTGCAGCCCTTATATCTCCTTCTATAAAGATGCATTTTTCTTCCTGATATACTCTATTTTCTTCACTTTCTTTCCAGATAATAAAGTTATTAGTACAGTTCTTTTCCGGTAGATTCTCTTTACATTTTCCATAACAGGCTTCTTGAACTCTCTGCGTATAAAGGCCCAGAGTTGAGCCAACTTCTGCCTTTATTCCATCATTCTTAATAAATAAATATAAAGGCGATGACTGGAAATCACTCAATGTCGAGCTAAAATTAGCACTTATATTCTTTGCAATTTCAGGCGAAGTGCTAAAAATCAATACCTGATCTCCAAATCTAACACTCCATCTGTCTCCATTTTGTTCGACTATCGGTTTACCATTTGAATTTATGTCATTTTTTTGTCCAGAATTCTGAGTCCCAGAACTATTGTAAAAGAAAGCAAAACCCAGAGTGCTAAAAACTAAGATACCAAGCATAAAACCAGTTAATATCCTGTTTCTTCTCTTCTCTCTTCTCTCAATTTCCTCCGAACTTTCTATTTTTCTCATCATCTTTTATATTTTATATTTCAGCATTTAAAAATATACTTATGGTTCTATTCTTTTTATTTCTTTCACTTTATCAAAATCACTATCAAAACTAACAATTTCCTTACATCCTGCTGATAAAGCACATTGCAAAGTTATAGCGTCCTCGTAATCTAAACCATATTCTTCTAAGTGGTGAAAAGCAAGAAATCTATCTTTCATTGTTAATTGATATATATCAAAGCCCTTTGAACGTAGCAGTTTTTTTAGAAAAATACGCATATCTTCAATCTTAATTTTATTTCTATAAAGAGTTAGTATTATAGAATCAATTGTAAAGCTAGAAATATAAGCACTAATATTACCAATCAGAATTTTGTTCAGAAAGATAACTGCTTCTTTTGCTCTTTCTTGATTTAGCAAGAATTCAAGGAAAATATTAGCGTCTACGAGCATATTTTTTCACCACAGAATCCCAAGCTTCATGTTGCAATTCAACAGAGCTCTTTTTAACATGTTTTAGAATTCCAATTAACGAATCCCAACTTTCTTCTTCTTCATATTTTTCCGGAAAAGCCAACGCCCAGCTTTGTATCGCTTCTTGGGCAGCTTTACTAATTGATCCCTTCTGATAACCGAATCTTTTCATAGCTGTTCTTCTAAATATCTTCTCTATATTTTCAGGCAACAATATCTTTAATTCTCCCATAAGTACTTATAGGAATAAGTACTTTTAAATGTTTTGCTCGTTACTATAAAAAATATAAATTAGAACTATGTTTATAAAAATTCAATTTTTCTAATTAATAACATAGTTAAAATATAAAAAATAGTAAGATTTATAAAGTTAGCTTTCTTTAAGTTATAATGACCTACATTCAGAGAGATATAGAGAAAGATATAGAGAATTGGATTGAAGAAAGAGAGATAATAGCAATCAGAGGACCTAGACAAGCAGGAAAAACCACTCTTTTAATGAGAATTAAAGAAAAATTGTTTAATAAAAGAATCAATGAAAAAAATATAATCTATCTTAGTTTTGAAGATGACTTATTAAGAATAGCATTTGAAGAAAATCCTAAGAAATTTGTAAGCGCTTATTTAGGAGAAGATAAAGTTTATTTTCTTCTTGATGAAGTACAGTACATAAAAGATGTAGGAAGAAAACTGAAGCTTATATTCGACTCATTTAATAATATTAAGTTAATTATAACGGGCTCCTCATCTTTTGACTTAACTAATCTTGGTAAATACCTTGTTGGGAGAGTAATATTTTTTGATTTATATCCTTTTAACTTTTTTGAATTTCTGAAAGCAAAGGGAGAGAGATATGAGAAAATTTATAGCGAGTATAGGTTCGATATAAAAGAGAAAAAAATAGAAAAAAACCCATTTTTAGAGGAGTTAAATAATTTATTCAAAGAATATCTATCCTTTGGCTCATATCCAAGGGTTGTTCTGGCAGATAACAACAAGAAAAATGAAATTTTAAAGAATATATTTATTACATACATCGAAAAAGACATAATCTCTCTATATGGGAATAAATACAGAGATGAAATAATAAAATTGATGCAAATTCTTGCATCAACAAAAGGAATAATAAAATATGAATCTCTGGCTTCTGATTCAAAGTTAAACTTTAATGAACTGAAAAAGATTCTCTCAATTTTGCAGGATTCTTTTGCAATATCTATCGTAAGTCCTTTTCATAAAAATTTGATAACTGAATTAAAGAAAAATCCTAAGATTTATTTTATTGATTATGGTCTTAGAAACTATCTGGCAAATAAGGTTAATCTAGATATTCTATATGAAAATTTTATTTACAACGAGATGACAAGAAAGTATAATGTAAAATACTGGAGAACAACTGCCAAAACCGAGATAGATTTTATTATTCAACCCGGTCAGAATAATGATTTAATCCCCATTGAAGTTAAGACAACCCCTAAAATTACCAGAGCACTGAGAAGCTTTATTGAGACGTACAAACCCTCTCTTGCTTTGATTGCTAATTTAGATAAACTAAGCAAGGATAAAGTTAACCAATGTGATGTAATCTCTGTACCTTTTGTTCATCTCTAAAAGAGATATTATCTATATGATCAATTATAAAATAAATAAAAAACAGAAAAGAAAAAGAAAAAAATAAAAATTTTCTTTCCGCTTTACGCTGTTACATTCTCAGTTGAAGATGCTTCTGTCGTCATTGTTGCTTCAGTAGCACTAGTACCCTTATACATAGTGCCTGCTTTTTCAACATCAAGCTTTTGTGTTGTCAAATACTTTGCAGCATTTGTTGTGTCGCCAGCATTGTATCCTGCAACTAAAGTTGCAACCTTGCCTCCAGTCCTATCAAAAGTCTGGATCAAGAAGGATCCTGCTCCAACACCAGTCTTGCTCTCAAAGTCAGCTCCACAAAGAGCTCCTCCCAACAAGCTAGCAGCTACACTGTTTACACAGCTTCCACCAACAACTATCAAGTTCTTGTCCGATACAGATGCAGCTTCAGAGTCCGCAACTGTAACCGATCCAAGTTCCTTGACACCTGAACCAGTTGTAGTACCCGTTGTGCTACTGTCAACTGTTGCATCAGGCGAAGTAAACAATACATCCGCAATACTCTGTGTATCTGGATACCACAAACTTATCTTGTTATTATCAGCAGTATCTCTTTCAACAAGAGTACCAAAGGTTGTAACTCCCTGTGATCTGGTTGTTGCACTTTGTAACGTAGCAAGGGTTGTACCATCGCTATATACAGCAGCATCTACAGCAGGCATAACTGTTGTTGTTCCTTCTCTTGTAAGAGGAATACATACTGCCTCACCATTTGTGCTAGCACTTCCAGTTGCTGTCTTCTCTTCTAAGAAGAGAATTGCAGGTCCCAATGTAGCGTTAAAGTTACAGTTGTTACCAGTAGACAATGTTAAGTTTGATAATCTACCAGAAATACCATATGCTTCAGCCGAATGGGTAGTCTGCCAAACTACATGATAACCTACCTTACCGACTGTTGTCGTATTACCGGAAACATTACCATATGTTAAAGCACTACCAGACTCATAAGTCGTTAGTGAATCTGCTCCAGGCAAACTATAAACAGTATTGTTTGTAACGTTTGTAGAAGCTAAAATTGTAAACCATCCACCCTTCTTAGTCATTATTCTTGGGAATAATGTTGTCTGGCTTCCTGGATTTCCTTGCGAAGATCCAGTTCCCCAATTAATAGTAACGTTCTGTCCTGTACCTCCAGATGCTTTTACATCAACAAAGTAAGTCTGTCCATCGATGTTTCTTGAAGTGGTGTTAGTAACTCCAGTAACGAAGTCAAAGTTCTCTCCAGTGATAACGTCTTGAAGAGTAGTTTTATCTGTTGAAGATGTTCCACCTCCAATTGCTGTTATTTGAAGAATTCTTCCTTTGTCTCCTGAATTTACAAGAACTTTTTCATATAATTGCATACTCGCGTTTTCAATTACATGTATCTTATAATTATTACTGTCAGATACGTTAACTCCAACAAGAGTGCCATCCGAGACTGCGTCAGCATCACGTGCATAGTTGATAGTTGCTGCTCCCTTATCTCCAGCTAAAGCAGTTTCTACTGTTATCTTTGCAGCAATTGCATTATCAGTATCTACGACAATCTTATCTCTACTAACATCATCTAAAGTAGGAGTTAATCCAGCGAATTGAAGTTTTACAGCACCATCAAAGACTCTAT
>JACPLS010000046.1 GCA_016186375.1 Candidatus Pacearchaeota archaeon | reverse complement strand
TCATTAGGAATGTTATCTTCATTATAATCTTGTGTAATATGACAAGAAGCCCCAACAATAGTAATTACTGAATTTAAACCTCTATTTAAAAGAACATATTCCCCATTCTCATTTATTCCTGCATATAAAGCTCTTCTATCATGCAATATTTTTTTCATAGTTAAAGGCAAGTTACCAACAATGCCGTAAGTTAGATCTAATTTAGTCATAACATTCTCCTAACAAGATCATTTATCTTCTTGCCATTATCTCCCCAAACTCCTTTATTTTTAGGAAAATGTCTTTTAGTATTAATTCCCCCTCGTGGAGAGTGTAACCGAAAGAAATCCTTGATACTCATTTCAGATAAAGATTTCTTATCTAACTGGTTTATTATTTTTTCAGGATTAATCTTCACTTTTCCAATAACTTGCGCTCTCTTCGCCAAAAGGTCATAAAGAGTTTCTTTATCAATTTCTCCATAAGCAACAAAATTTCTTACTTTTTGTAATAATTTCATATTCTCAGTGGATTTTTTCATAAGAATTGCTGTATATTTTCTCCTTAAGCGCATTCTGAATCAAGCCTCCTGTGTTTTAGGAGGAATTTCAACGAGTCCGGATATTCTTATTACTATTATCATTTTCTATTTGGCATATCAAGCCACCTCCTATCAAATTGTTTAGGTTGTTTTACTTGATAAACTGGGTTTGATTTACCAATAACCTCAACTTCATAAAATGGCATTAAATCACCATGTAATGGACTTAATATCTTTACAATGCTTAAGTTTTTAATACTAAGAAAATTATTTTTGCATAAACTCCTTACTTTAGTTTGAGAGAAAGCAAAAATAATTTTCGATGTGCTCAAGAACTCCAGACACGCTCCGGAATTTATTCCGGAGTTCTTGACATGTGCCTGTCTAATATAATTCAACATAACAGAATCATCCATATTCCAAAATAATGAGGCTGTTTGTGCATAATTAATATCGTTTTGGATCATTTTAATAACTCCTCATTTGTTTTCTTCAATGCTTCGATGCAGGCTTTGGCTACATTGAACGTTGTTCTTGTCTGCCCTTTTGTGACAGCGTAGACATCCTGAATTCCAGCAAGCCTCAAAATCTTTTTGCATTCATCTCCAACTACTAATCCTGTTCCTCTTGGTGCAGGTATCAGCCTAATTCGAATTGACCCACATTTTCCCTCAACAAAGAATGGAACCGTATGCGGTTCAGTTTTATCTTCTTCAGGTGTTTCATAACCTCTGGTAATTTTTATTACATTTAATTTGGCGTTCCTCAATGCTTTCGCTCTTGCAGGCAGAGTTTCTTTGGCTTTACCGTAACCAACACCAATATGCCCCTTTTTATCTCCAACAACTGCCATGCATGAAAAAGTAACGACATTTCCTTCCATTGTTTTTTTCTGAGTTTGGCGCCACGCCCTTCTTTTTCCTCCACCAAATTTTCCTTTTGCTTGCCCAATTAATAAAAGGTCTGATTCAAGATGCAATAAGGAATCCACAATCTCGGCTTCTAATATTTTCCTGTCATTTGCAAATACTTCTTCAATATTTTTAACTTTTCCTTCTTTGACTGCCCTTCCTAATTTTGTTTTTGGAACCCACGCATCCAGGGCTTTTTTTCCAGCTTCTGCTTCAAGTAAGATTTTTCTTTGTTCTTTCGTTAGTCTTTTTTCCTTTACTTGTTCCACTTCAATGCTCTCTCCCATTGCATCTTTAAGTTCGATCTTCGAGAGTTCTTCTGGAACAGGCTCTATAAGGTCTTTTGGTTTGTTTATTGTTTCTTTTTCCGCCATTTTATAACTCCCTCATTAATTGAGTATTTAATAATCTCTCTAATAATTGCTTAGTAGATTGCCTGTCTGCTTCTTCTCCAAAGATGTAAATGTGGCCAGGAGAATCTAAATCCATTGGATTAAAATTTAATTTTACAGTTGTTCTATTCATATGTAAAATTTCAGATACGCCTCCCAACCACTCAGGATGATCAATTCTACCAACATAATTAGCTATTTTTTCTTCATATATTTGCCTTCCTTTAACTAATTTTTGAATTAATATTCCACTAACGCTGTTTTCAAATCTATCCATATTACTTTCTTCCAACTGAATTATTTGTGCAGTCATATAATTTTCTCCTTTAGTTTTTTGATAAGAGGCCTCGTAATTTCGTTTTTTTCCAACATTTCATCTGTCGGTAAGACAGATGGATCATGAGGAATACTTATTCCTGATTCAATTACACCTTTTAAAACAGCATATAGGCGCGATTTAGGAATATTTCGATTCATGCCAATATCCAATATTGCTTCTCTAACTTTCCCCTTTGCTTCTTTTCCAAGCAATAATCCTGTTAAATAACCAGCGCCCAAACTTTTCAATCTTCCTCTATGTTCGATTGGCCATCCTTTATCAATTAAATCTGCAGATGTCACACCAAAAATAATTTTATCATGGGCATTTTTGGATTCAACTATCTGTGCATTCATATATCGATTAGTTTTTCTCAATATTAATCGGGGCTTTCCAGATTCAAGTAATGCTAATCGAGCTTTATAATCGGTCTTTCTTTCCAGCCTTCTGCGTTTAAGTGTTTTCATATTATTTTTTCTCCAAATTTTCTATATGTTCCTTCAATTGCGCCTTTGATTCAAAAATAGAGGCTTTAATTTCTTTTCTTATTTTTTTATAAATTTCAGTAGAGATGAGGTTTTTTCTTCTTAATTCTAAAATATAAGCCCTAAATTTTCTAGTTAATATAATATACTTTCTCTTTCCGTTCTTTACTATCTTTCTAATGCTCCCTTTTTTCCTTCTTGTTTTCCTTTTCTCAACTCTTCTTCTACCCTTTATTTCTTTTATACTAATTATTCCTTGCCCATAGAGGTCTCTAATATCTTGTTTTGATATAGCTTCTTTTATTTCAGCTAAATGTTCAGAATCAAATTTAATGCGTTTTATTCCAACATTAAGAGTTTTTGATGCCAGAATTTTCTTTTTTTTAAGGTCCATTTTTTCCTCCAGTGTTTAAGTTAGAAATTGGAATATTCATTTCAGAAGCCTTTTTTATTATTTCTAGTTTTTTCTTTGCTCCAACACGTGCGATAATAACGATATTATTTTTGGAAATTTTCATAAGATCTCTGCTATTGTGAACAAGAACAGGAAGTAATCCATTTATTTTACCAGTATTAACTCTTGGACTCGAGAAACCTATTCCAGGCTGAACAGGATATCCAAATCTTTTTCGCCTTATTTTATTGTGTCTTCCTTTTGGCATGCGCCATTTTTGAAGCTTTCTTCTTTTTTTCCCTAATCTTAAATGCCTTCTTATATCAGATCTTAAAAAAATTCTTTTCATTTTTCTATCGCCTCCGGTTTCTCTACAATAAATATGCCGTCTTGGAAGATTCTTCTGTCGCGATTTCTTATTTTTGTAGCTTTCTCTATATTGGCTGCTGTTTGTCCGGCTGCTTCAAGATTAAAAGAAGTTAGAATAATTTTCGGGCTTTTTATATCTACTTTTACATTAGGAATAATTTCAGCCAATCTTGGTTTCTTTTCACCAAGAAAATTATTTATTACTAGCTTATTGCTTTCAACTTTAAGAGTTATCGGAAAATGAACATTACATGCTTCTAGTTTATAAACAAAGGGCTCTTGTAGGCCTCTTAAAATATTTTTTAAATGAGCGACCTCACTTTTAATAGACTTAAACTCATTCTTATTTCCTTTTTCACTAATAAGGAAAATCTTTCCAGGTTCTATTTTTATTTCAACACCAGGAACATCAATTTTTCTATGAATTTCCTCCGAACCCTTTTTGCATATTAATTTTTTATTTTCTATTCTGCAGTCTATTTCAGCAGAAAATTCAACTATTTCTTGTATTTTTGTTTTCATTCTAATAAAGATAAGCTATCAGGCTTCCTCCTAAATTTTTTTCAATTGCTGTTTGATGAGTCATAAGTCCTTGGGACGTTGAAATTATAATTATTCCAATATTTCTGGTTGGCAGGTATCTCTTAATATAGGTTTCAATTTTTCCAGTTTCAACAACAAACCTTGGTTTTATCGCTTTGCATTGATGAATATCTCCTAATTCCACAATCAAATTTGGTTTTTCTATTTTGTAATTTTTAATATATCCTTTTAATTTTGCAATTGCAAGTATCGAAATAAGAAGTTTTGAATGCATTTTTATTATAACGCTTTTTTTATTTGCTTTTTTAGCATTTAGAATCTTGTTCAATGCATCTGCAACTATGTCTTGGCTCATTTTGTACTTTCTCCATTATTTAATTTATTTTCTGTCATGTTAATTATATTTTTTAAATCCTATTTCTTCCGCAATTTCGCGGAAGCACTGGCGGCACAAGTTTAAATTATATTGGCTTAAATGCGCACCAAATCTACCGCAACGCTCGCACTTATATTTAGCTATGCCAAATTTCCTATTTTTTGGCTTATTAAATTTAAGGAATTTTTGAGCAATTACTTGTTTTCCCTTAATCTGTTTCAATACTTTGTTCCAGTCACTTGCTGTCATTTTATTTTTGTCTTAAAAACCTCCTTCATATAGTTAATAATTTCATCTTTCGTAATTTGTTGCTTTTTCGGCCATTTTCCACTTTTTATTTTCTTTCTCTTTATTCTTATTCCTGGGCGGGAGAAAACAACTGTAACATTAAATCCTCTGATTCCTATGCCTCTTTGATACTCTATTTCAGGGATTTCAATATATTCTTTAATTCCAAAAGAAAAATGATTGTCTGATATCTGTTTATCCTTTAACTCATTATCTATTGCACCAAGAAGCCTTTTTAATAATTCTATCGCTTTTTTATCCCTCAGTGTGATTCTTGTTCCAACTTCCAATCCTGGCCGAACATCAAAATCAGGTATTCTTTTCATCGAAGCAACTACTTGTGCTTTATTTTTTGAAAAAAGTTCAAGAAGTTTTTTCGATTTTGCTAAATCATCTCCAGTTGCAC
>JACPLS010000035.1 GCA_016186375.1 Candidatus Pacearchaeota archaeon | reverse complement strand
TTTAATAAAGTCATTAAATTTCCCTTTATTTTCTAATTCTTTAATTAACTCTACTATACCTAAAAAGGAGGCAGGTTTGTGTCTACCTGTTTTAGAATAAAAATAAACTATTGGATGCAATCCTAAAGAAAAACCCTCGTTACTATTAATTCTTTGAGCTATTTTCTTAGTATTTTTTAAGAAGTCTACTGTTATAGCACCATTTTCATCATTTGACAAATTTTTGATTTCATCATTATCATAAATTCCATTAGAAATATTAACAAAACCTAAGATTAAAGGTAATGTCTGTCCAGAAGAAATCTTACCACATAATGGAATGTCTAAAGTTTTTAATGGAGTCTCCAATCTGGGAGAAAACAATATTTCATTAATCTCTTTTGCCAATTCTTGAATTTCCTTTTGTTTATCTTCCTTAAAAGATGACCAATATTTGTGTCCTTTCCCGCTTTTCATTATTGCTCTAGCAGCAATACAACTAGGTTTTTTTCTAGATTTTAATAATACTAATTCAGTCTTGTCTATTGGAGCAGCCTGTTGATTTATTTTAAAGAATGAATCTTCAGCTTTACTGATGTCTCCTTCAACCCATTGTAGTTGTATAGCTAAAGCACCTAAGTTTATAATCGTTATTTATCCATGCAATAAGAGAACTTAACCTATGAGAACCATCTATTACAAAAAGATATCCTGCCGGACTTCTCCATAAAATTATTGCGGGAATTAGATCTCCATTAACAAAACTTTCAATAAACTCAACAATCTTTTCTGGTTCCCATTCATTAGTCTCTCTTTGAAAATCCGGTTTTCTAACATTTGCCATAAAAAAGGAGTCTAATTTCATATCCTCAATAGAAATTGTACTCTTTCTGCCTCCAGAGTTAGCTTCATCCGTTATTTCAAAGTCTTCTCTAGGAATTAATGCATCGAGATTAACTTTCGCCATAATAAATTTATAGAGAGTGTATTTATAATTGTTTCTTCATATGAAAAATAATCTCTGCATAAGGTTGCCTATCCTTTTCTGTTCTATTTAATACAGGTCTCTTAAATTTATCAACGATTACTAAACCACTTTTTTCAGCAATTAAGGGATACAAATTATATTTGTCGTTCGCAACAATGAAAAAGTGACCAATATCTTTTACAAACCTGCCAATATTTCTTAATACTTGACTAATTCCTTCAACATATTCATCTTTTGCCTTTTGCCCTTGTCCCTTGTATAAAGGACCTATTTCTTTATCATCTCTCCTTGGAATATTAAATAATTCATAAGAATAAGCGTGTTGCTCATGATAATCTATCTGACCTACATATGGTGGAGAAGTAAAAACCCCATCTATTTTTTTACTTGAGATTATTTTACTAAATTCTGGATTTTGTTTTTTAATTTCATCAAAGATATTAACTTCTCTCGAATCTCCATGAATAACCTCGGCATTTACCTCTTTCTTAAGTTCAGAAAATTCTTTTAGCCTTTTTATAGTATCATAGGTATATCTTATTAAATGTTTAACTATTGAATTTATTGGTATACATATCTTTTTATGTTTTGGACAATAATATGGTTCAATCTGTGGCTCTGTTAACGTTGCCAAATCAGAGTGTTTTGTTGCTCTACATGAACGAGCTGTTCTACTTAAAATAATCATCAAAGCATTTTTTAATTTTTCATCTTCAATCTTTTCTAAAAACTTAATGTAATAGAAAAGCTCTTGTCTTACTCTTTTAGGAAACCATTTATACAAAAATCCACTCATTGCTTTTTCATTCAATAATTCAGAAGAATCTTTTGTTCCGTTTTTCTCAAAAAATTCTTTATTCTCCTCTAAAAATTGTTTAAGTTTTTCTTCCCCATACTTTTTTTCATCTTTTATAACTCCTTTCCAAACATTTCTTTTAAATTCGGGATTTGGAAAATACTTTTTATTAAATTCATTTAATTTATCTTTTAGTCGATTATCAAAAGAATCATCAAACGCCTTCTGGCTAAATTCTCTTGCCTTAAAGCATACGTCTCTTGCCATTCTATCTAATTTTACTAAGTCATATTTCCCGATCTTAACTTTAGATATTAAACAATTAAAGTCAGAAACATCTATTCCGATAGAATGTAGTCCCAATTCTGATGATTGGACTAAGGTTGTCCCACTACCCATGAAAGGATCAAGAATTATATCTCCTTTCTTAAAGAAGATTTGTTTTTTGAAAGTGTTGATATGCGAGTTTAAGAAATAATCTACAAGTTGAGGAATAAATTTTCCTTTATAGGGATGTAATCTATGAACATGTTTTGTAGTATCAGATTCTCTCAGATGAGCAAAGGACAGATTCCAATTAAGATCACTTCCCAGTCTTCTTTTCCATTCCTCTTGTTTTTTTAAGATATTCTCATCATTTTTCTCTTTTATTTCCTTTTTATCTACTTGTATATTTCCATTTCCATTGCTATATTTTTTTATCTTGGCGTACTGAACTAAATAAGTTATGTTTGAAGGGGTTACAATCCTACCTAAAAATTTAGAAGCCCATTCAGATGCTTCATTTACAGATAATAATTCTTGTGTCATTTCTTTCCCTCCTTTTTCATTTTCTCTTCCATAAATACTTCTATACTTCTAGATAAAGCTATTGCATTCTTCTTACAAAAATCACGATATTCTTCATAAGTTTCTTCATCTAAACTTAAGGTTACATTTTTTTGAGCCATCTTTCTTTCAAATGAATACAAATGTAAGCAAATGCAACTTTTTAAATGTTTGTTACAACTTTATGTGAACGAAAACAGAAAACTAAATAAACTCCTACGACTTGCATTCATTAACAAATACAAAAACAGAGGAAAAACAAGAGTTTCCTTCAAAAATCAATTAAAAGAAAGGCCCCGCTTGGAATTTAAATTTTATTTTGAATATTGAATATTTGAATTAGGACATTAACAAGATTTATAACTCTACCATTCCAATAATAAATATGGGAAAGAGGAGAATTGTTACGTTTATTATTGGAGCGTTTTTGTTATTTGCTATTATTAATTCTATTGAAAAAGTTGGTGCAAGAGAATCGTGTGTTCCAAACTGGAATTGTACTGTTTGGAAACCAATAAATTGCCCGAGAAATGAAACTCAAGTGAGACAGTGTTCTGATTTGAAAAAATGTGAAACAGGGGAAGGAAAACCCTCTGAAATGCAAGACTGCACTTTTACGATTCAATTTAATAAAGGTGCCTTGACAGCCATAATTGTATTAGCGATAATTACATTTGCCATAGTTCTTGTAGAACTAATACGAAGGTTAAGGGAGGAAAGGAAGAGGGCTTCGAGCCTTCCGGAAACAAGATATACATATACTCCATAATTATTATGAAAAATCCATTAAAAAAATTAATCAAGAGCGTTACAAAGAAGAAAACTAAAAGTAAAAAAAGAAAATTTGTAAATAAAGAGATAAAGAAGGAGAATAAGGAAATAATTGATAGAGAATTATTGGAAAAACTTCGGGAAGCTGGATATAAAGGGCCTTTTGGAGATGAGAATATAAAACAGCAGACTGAAGAGATTACAATAGCAAAAAAAGTAAAAAGAAGAGGGAAAAAGAAAGTAAAAGAAGCGATTTTGGAGGAGCAAAAACTTCAACAACTAATACAACCTTCTATACAGCAGATTGCTGTACCTATTCCTTCTGTTATAGAGCCACAAAAAGCAGTTGAAGAAGTTGTAAAAGAGCAAACTCCAGCAAAACAAAAACAATCAGAAGAAATATCGAAAGTGGAGAATAAGCAAGAAATTAAATTAAATTCAAATGAACAAGCGTATAGGACAGTGAAAACTTCTGAAAACGTTAGTAGTTCAAGCAGCGTTGGTATTTTATATGCTGAACCCAAAAAAATTATTGATCTTAAAAAGAAAAAGATTTTGGATCAATAATGGGAATAGAAAATAATATAGTGTAGTTATCTTTTATTTAGGATTACCTTTGTAATCAAGTTTATTTTTTAAGGATGGATTATTCGTATTGAGATGATTATATTTATGTTTAGAAGGCATAAAATCTCTATTTCTAGTCTCATTAAAATAGTGTATATTTGATTCTCCTTCAATAGCTTCTGTTGCAACCATATCTAATAAATCATTAAGACTATTCATATTTAGGGAATATTAACTCTATTTATATTTAGGGAATATTAACTCTATTTATATATTTTTCTTCTATATGATAAATCTGCGAAAACTGAATATTTTTTAGTTATGTTGTATTTTACCATTTCAATAATTGACACGTTTAAAAAAATCACAAATGACTATCTTCCCAAGATCTGATTTTATCTTCATTGAAAATAATTCTATTTCCTTTATTATTTGAATTGGATGTGCTTTTTCTTCTGAATAATAAACCTAATAAAAGACCGAAAAACATTCCTGCAAGATGAGCTATATTACCTACATTACTAGGTGTAAATAATCCTATAAAGTCTAAAAAAGCCCATAAAATACCTGCAATAAATATTGGCATTGGCAAACCAAAAGCCCAAATAAGCAACATTGGTCTGATTACTACTAGGGCGCCGATTATTCCAAAAATAGCGCCAGAGGCTCCGAGAGAAGAATTATAAAAATTAACTGCAATTAAATTTGCAAGAATTCCTGTGAGAAAAAATATTGTCAGGAACTTTTTCCCCCCAATCAGACTTTCTAATATGCTACCAAATAAAGCCAACGCAAAAGCATTGTATAATAAATGAGCCAAATTTCCATGGAGAAAGATAGATGTGACGAATCTCCAAATCTCTTTGAATGCCAAAGCATTTAATAGCAAAAGGTTTGTTAGCCATGGAAGAGTAATTTGTAATATAAAGATCAATACACAGATTGCTGTCAATTGCAGGGCGTAAAATTTAAATTTCATTAGAATTTAATGAACAGATAACTTAAAAAACTAATTGTTTTAATGATAAGCATGGCGGTTGTAGTTTAATGGTAGAACAACGGACTGTGGCTCCGTAGACGAGAGTTCGATTCTCTCCTTCCGCTTTTTGTGGTTTCCAAACATTTAGGTAGATTATTACAATAATGTATTTAAACTATTTCTATTTAAAACTTCTATGAGTGTAGAAATTGAAAGATTACCTCCTTGGAGTGTAGTTTATAGAATTGCCGTTGCAAGTATAGAGCAAATAATAATGAATCAAGTAAATACTTGTGATTTAGATAGTAACATGAGTAATATTAAAGAGGTTTTACAAAGATTTGGCTCATCTAAGAATGAACAATTTTTAGGAGCAATTTATCAAAAAGAATTTATAGAGACCGATACCAGACAAGAAAGGGAAGAGAGGGAAAGAATATGTGCGCTGATGAATAGAACACTATTGACTGAGATGAAAGCCTTTTTTGGTTTTGAGGAGTCTATTCCGGGAGATTTAATATCTGTTATTTATGATGAAGATACGCCATTTCTCGATATTATTAAAGAATTAAGTCAAAATGATCCGATGGATAGGGTATTTGTTGTACCAAAAAGTAAAATTCCTAATTTTTATGAAAAAAATCCAAAAAAAGTGAGAGAATTAAGGTCAAAGATAAATAATTATATTTATGGAAAAAATTTCAAGAAAATTGCCTGTAATTTAAAGAATTTGTCAGAAGAAGCTTTTAATGAATTATCTAGTCGTGATTATTATATAAGACGAATTGTTAAACCATTCAAGGAAGAAGTTGCTAGACTTAGAGAAATATATAGGGGATTTGGCAGTACCAGACAAGAAGCCATGTTCTTTGCTGAAAGTTCTTAGAGATTTATGAATTGCTTTCATTTTCATCAATAAAAGTCGTGCTTTAATGATTTTTAAATATTGTTAAATTGGCTCCCTCCTAAATAAACAATATTAGAGTTTTCGTGAGCTGTTAAGTTAACGGTGCTTTTTTAAGCTATGATTTCTTAGTTTTTTGATGGGAAGCGAACATAACAGAAAAAGGGCTAAATGGCAAGATTATAGTGGGAACAATGCAGGGGTTGCAGAAAAGAGTTTTTATGAAGTTTTTACAGAGTTGTTTAAAGGAACGAACTTTAGAATAAGAAGAAGCCCAAAAGAGTTCAATAATGCTTATTTTGATGTAGAACTCAGCGAAGATGTTTTAGCCCAGATTTATACACCACCGATTAAAAAGTGGAGACACGGAGTAGTCCCTGATTATGCAATAGATAATCTTGATACCAAAAAAACAATTTATGTAGAAGTTAAAAGACAAGATGGTTGGGTAGAAGGTAAACCTCGCAAAGCAGGAAGAGGAAACGCACACGAAAGGTCATGTAAGTTCTTTACACCAGGATTATTAGAATTATTAAGGAAGCATGGAAAACTGGGAGATAATGTTATTCCATTTTGGGTAGTCTTTCAAGGAGACATTACACGAGACCCGTGTAGGGTTAGGGAAATAACTCTTTGGTATGGCAAACATTCTGCACATTTTTTTATGTGGAGAAATCAGAAAAACATAACGCCGTTAATTGACCATTTTAATAAACACATAAAGCCACTTTTACTTTAAGTTTAATTGCATAGCTTTTTCAAAAACATCCAATCCCCAAACATCCCATCCTTCTGGTTTTTGTCTGGCAAAAAGTTCTATCCTTTCTTGTGTTGGAAACATTTTTTCTATCGCTTTTCTTATCTCAATAGGTTTCTCACTATGCCCATTTCTTTTACTTCTAATTAACTGCTGAACATTCCTTGCACCTCTTGGTCTTGGTATTTTTCCCTTCTTGAATACTAAACAAACCTCACAATTTGATAAGGTATATTGTCCAGGATTGTGGTTCATTTTATCCCAAATAAATGCTATCGTCCTGTAATCAAAACCCCAAGATTTAGCTAATTCAATGGCTTGTGCGAGATGTGGGTTTGAAGTCCACATAAACAAAAGACAATCGTCTTTTGAGATATTTCGTATTGGAATTCTCATCAAATCGCTAGTTTTTAATGTTGGATATTTAAAATTAGCCGTGCTAACGAATATTTTTTTTGATAGGT
>JACPLS010000034.1 GCA_016186375.1 Candidatus Pacearchaeota archaeon | reverse complement strand
CTTTTATTGCAAAACCCAGAGTAGCTGTAGGTGGAGAAGGCATAATCTTAGTAAAAAATGAAAAGCAAATAAAGAAAATACCTCAGAAAAAATACTTAGTTCAGGAATATATTAGAGGAAAGCCATATAGCGCAAGTATATTAGTTGGAAAAGAAATAAAGATATTAAGTATTAATACTCAGGAAATGAAAAATTTCAAATATCGGGGTGCAAAAATTCCAATACCTTATAAAAACACAGATGAAATAATTAAAGCTGTGGAAAAAATAAAAGGATTGCATGGATATGTAGGAGTAGATTTTATTATAGATCACAATGGCAATGTCTCTATAATAGAAATAAATTCTAGACCAACATCACCTATAATGGGGCTAAATAAAGTATATGGATTTAATATATCCAATCTTATTCTAAAAAACCATCTAGATAAGAAGATTCCAAATTTCAAGCCAAAAAGAGCAATATTTCTTAAAAAAGTTGAAGGTAAGCCTAAGAATAATTTCGTTTCTTATAGAAATTATTCCATAATTTTTAAAGAAATAAAAAAAATAAGATTGCTAAAGACTGTATTATAAATACTTCTTAAAAAAATTTCTTTTTCCAACATAAACAAATGCTACGAATTTTTTCTTCTTGTGACAAATAATAACTTTCTTTCTATCATACCAAATTCCCTCCCTTTCATAACGGTCAATCTTTCTTAAACTTCTTTTATCAATATCCATAATTAGTAATCCTTTAACTTTCTTTTCTCTTTCTTTTAATAAAAATGGATACCACAACTCTTTAGGTTTATATTTTCTATATCCTTCTAGAGTTACTTTGTGTGTTTTGAAATTTTTCTTTGTAATGTCTCTTACTTTTGATTTTTTCATTAACAAACCATATACAAATAAATTTAGTCCTTTATGTTCGGTATTCATATTTTTGTGTCTGAATTTCATTTTATAAACTTATTCTTTTTAATTACTATTTTATTACTAAAAAATCTAAACATCTCTCACAAAAGATTAATATTTCTTCAAAATCTTTTGTTTCTAAATTATGTTGTAATATCCTATTACTCTCAGTAGGTAGAGCAATTAATTTTCCGTATTTTGACTTAAAATTATTTAGAAGTTCATTTTTCTTGAATATCTTAAAATTAATTAACATTGCTCTTAAAAAAGTTTTAAATAAGGCATAAATTGCTTCAAGTTTATATTTCTCGTCATCCAAAGATTTTCTTAAAGTATGCTTTAAATCAACTGATAACATCTCTAATAAATGTTTGTTTGATAACTCAATCTTTAATTTTCTTAAAGGATTTTTTCCATATAGAATTCTAATAGTTTTATCTTCTGTTAAATTCTTAAGGAAGAATAAATCGTGCGGATTATGTTCAATCTGTAGTTCACACGATGCTAAAAAAATAAGTGTTATTTTATAAGGTGAATCTCTCTTCCTGTCTAATCCGCCAAAATCAAAGACAATATCTTTATTTTCTTTCTCATTTTCTTTAATTATCTGAATTAAAGAAATTATTTCTCGAGTTTTCAAAACTTTTTCTTTTGAAAAGAGAACTAAATCTATATCGCGTGGATCTTTTGAATATGTCGATGAACCAAATTGCATAACACATGACAATTTAATTTTATTTGTAATATCTTTAATTATCTCTTGTAAAAATGTATTAATATCCATTATACGTAAAATAAAACCTATTTAATAAACTTAACTCCGACCTTTCCTTTTCCATTATCAGGAATTTCAACAATGGCGCCTTTTCCTTCATGAGCAGAGCCGGAATTTATGCAAATTGTTTTCCCTAATTTTTGCATTCCAGAAGACTCATGAATATGTCCTCCAAAATGTAGTAATGGCTGATACTTATCAATAATTCTTCTAATCAATTTAGAGCCGTAATGTCTCTCTTTTGCTTCCTTATGTGCTTTTTTTGAAGTAATTAAATCTAGTTTTGAGTTAAATGGAACATTATGCGAAACAAAAATAACTCTCCTTTCTTTATTCTCTTCTGCGAATCTCTTAAATAATCTATCAAGAATTTTCCTGCTTTTTCTAAATGCCTTACTCTTAACTCTTCCAGGAAAACTGCTTCCATATGCTCCAATAAAAACAATATCCATAAATTTAAAATACGAATAATCAAATCTCATAATGTTTCTATATTTCTTTATTATTTTACTAAAAAAATCCTGTTCATCCCATTTCCAATGTTGATTTTTATCATATTTAAAATCCCTACTGTCATCTTCCCTTGTATAATCTATATTTCCATGCACACTCATAACAGGTATTGGTAAATTATTTATCTCCTTTAGAGCTCTCTCTCCATCTTTCAAGTCCTTTAGAATGATTTTCTTGTATTTTTTCTTTCCAATAAACTTCCATAGAGGTTGTAATGATTCATAACAATACTTAAACCATAATTTCCTATAATGAAAAGGAAAATAATCTCCATTTGAAATTAACAAATCAATCTTCTCCTTCTTAATTATATTCTTAAATTTTCCTAGGAAAGTTCCATGAAAATCCCCCAAAACTAATATCTTCATGTTCAAAATGAGAGAATAACCTTTAAAAACTTATTTCAAATATAAAAAAAGGCGATAGCTAGGAAAGCAGGAAAATCTGCTATCGCCAAAACACCTCTATTTTCCCAGTTTTAGTTTAAACTAAGCCTGCACAGTTTCTCTTTTTTTATCCTCTTTTCTTTCCTGCTTATCATGATATTTTTAATTTCTTCTAACATTAATGAATAAAATCGGCATGAAGTTGATTAGAGTTACCACTGTATGTATGCGTTTTATTATGATATTTATCAATAACTTCTTGCCCCCAAGAATAAGGAGCTAATTCATCAGGAAAAACCATTTTTTTCAAAGTTGCAAAAGCCCTATATCTTCTTCTAACATAATCGTCAAAAATCTCGTGTGTAACATGCCTATGAACTGCAAACCAAACATTTTGATTATGAAGAAAGAGTTGATATTCATCCTTATTAGAAGCCTTAATAAAGTTTCCAAGTTTTTCTTGATAAATATCATCAACCAATCCATTAGAATAAACAACTAACCAATAATCTCCTGGATTATCTTTTATCATCTCCCATTGGGCATTGGTCAAATGTCTTCCACCTATACGAGGTAAATCTTCATGAGAAACAATTCCTTCGCTCAACAGGAAATCATCGATTTTGGCTCTTCGCTCTCTGTGATTTTCCTGAGAAATATGGCTTTGGTAGGGAACTTCATTAACTTGACTTTCAAAATTATTATTAGAAAAATCTCTGCTTTTTTGCATTTCCAACGTATGACTGCTCATATTCTTTTCCTCAAAAACTGTCAACGTCGTTCAATAAAGCGGCGTCGGCATAATAACTCTAATCATCTCTTATATATAAATGTTTCTATACTAAAGTATACTCTAAGATACTAAAGATTACTAATTTATAGTAAAAAAATAGAATAGTAATTACTATATAATTCTTTAACTAATAGCCAATAATAATTAATTTACATTTTATCATCAATAATTTCTATCTAAAGATATTATTATTAATAAAAACAAAAAATAGAAAACTTTAAAAATATAATATACCTAAGTATACTATAATACACTAAATTATAAATAAGAATAATATGGATGAAGAAATAACTACAATAAAATTAAGAAAAAAAACAAAGTCCCGTCTGGACAATTTAAAGGAATATAAACGGGAAACTTATGAAGAGATTATCAATAAGATCCTGGATGTAATGAATATCTTTAAGTCTGACCCGGAAGATGTAAAACGGCGTCTTTCTTTAATGGACCAAAAAAGGTGGCAATTCATGCAAAAATAATTATGGTGTCAATCTATCTCTATCCCTTGGAAATAAGACTGCCTCTCTGATATTGTTTAATCCAAGAACTTGCATAGTTAACCTTTCAACTCCCATCCCCCATCCAGAATGAGGCGGACTCCCAAATCTAAAGCTGTTAATATATGATTCAAAATTCTTAGGATTCAATCCTTTGGCTTTTAACCTTTCTATGAGCAGATCAGGTAAATGTACTCTCTGCCCTCCAGAAGTGATCTCCATTCCATTATACAAAGCATCAAAACCACAACTCAACCCATCACCTTTTGGCATGATATAAAATGGTTTTCCTTTAAGGGGCCAATCATGAACAAAAAGAATTGTATCAGGATATAACTCCCCTAATTTTTTTTCAACTTCTCCACTTAAATCACTTTCATCTATTTTAATCTTATGTTTCTTAGCCAATGCGTTAGCTTCCATAAATGTTAAGTACTTCACAGTTGGTATTCTTAATTTCAAGCCTAAAATTGTGAGCTCACTCTTATTTATCCTTAAAACTTCTGATATTATATATTGCACAACCTTTCCTAAAACATCCATGACTACAAATTCATCTGCAAAAGCTTGTTCATAATCAAACTGTCTTGATTCATTTAAATGTCTAACAGTATTGTGCTTTTCGGCTCTCCACACCGTAAACACTGCAAAAACTTTCTCAACCGAACAAGCCAGCATCTGCTTATAAAGCTGGCAACTTTGGCTTAAAAAAGCATTCTTCTCAAAATATTTTAACTGATAAAGCTCAGTTCCTCCTTCACTGCTACTACTTATAATACTGGGAAAATTTGCTTCTATTCCAGAATTCTTAACCATATATTCTCTATAAGCCTGCATCATAGTGCTCTGTATTTTAAAAATTGCTTGCGCCCTTCTCCTATGCAAATCAAGAAATCTATAATCCAGCCTTTTAGGTAATTCTGTCTTTGAAAAATCAGAAACATCAATAGGCAAAGGTTGTTCTGCTTTGGCTAATATTTCAAAACCTTCAGGAAAAATCTCTCTCCCTAGGGGTGCTTTATCGCTTTTTTTCACAATTCCAGAAATAACAACGACACTTTCTCTAGATACAGAAGTCATTGCTTTGAAAATATCCTCTTTTACTTCGCCTTTAGTAGCTGTCACTTGAATCTCCCCGCTTATATCTCTTAAAAGAGCAAACCTAATCTTTCCTAAATCTCTAGAATCATAAAGCCAGCCGGCAACAACAACCTTTTTGCCATCATCTTTCGCTGTCAAATTTCCTAAAAAAATCCTTTCTTTGTTGAGTTTCTGCAAATCTACCATATCTCAACTAAAAATCAGGCATTTTTAATCTTTACCATTCCATAAATTTCAGGCAATAAGATTATAAACCGCCCTTTTTCGATATAAAATATGAATGTAAAAAAACTAAAATCAATACTAGGAACCGCAGCAATAATAAGTATTGCTCCATTTTTCTATTTTGATTGTTTATTAAAACTAGATTCTAAGAAAAAACCTCCACAGAATAACTCCAGAGAGTTTATTTCACATTTAGAAAAACTCTCCCTCTCAAATAGAGAATTAAATCTGGTTATTGAAGGTAAAAATGTATTAGTGCTTTTCTATGAAAGTACAAATAATAACCTAACATTTGAATATAGAGTTGAAGGTCTCACTTTTACATATATATCAAAAGAGGAAACAAGGTTATTATATCACAATCAACCAATAACTAACCCAGATGCTATACAAAACGCTTCTAATTTTGGAAAAAAAGTCCTTGAAATAATAAGCAATAATAAAAAAAGTGAAAACAATTAGATAATTTCTTTCAAAATAGCAAAATAATTAAACTGCTCCTTCATATATCAATTAATTTAAAATGGTAACATTAATCAGGACAAGTGATATTAAAGAAGCAAAAAAGCAGATAAACAATGCAAAAGATAATTATATTATTGTTAAAGCTCAAGATCAGAGTTTTAATCGTAAAATCCTTGAATATGGAAAATTTACTCTTTTCTTAGATGTTGAAAAAATTAAAGAAAAAGATTCTCTAAGGTATATCAATTCAGGATTAAATCACGTTTTAGCTAGAATAACTTTGAAGAATAAGATTTCGTTAGGCATAGATTTATCATCAATAGAAAGAAAAAATAAAAAAGACAAAGCGATATTATTAACAAAAATTAGACAAAATATAAAAATATCTAGAAAAACTAATTTAAGAATAAAAACCATGAATTATAAAAACAAAAAAGATGCTTTATCGCTACTATTATCTCTAGGAGCATCTACACAACAAGCTAATGAAGCCCTTTAAGATTATGCAAATCAATACTAAAAAAGATTTGCTTTGCAAATCTTTTTAACCTCTCTAAACCTAAAAATAATGATGGAAAAAAACAAAGAAGAAAATGAATCCTTAGACAGTCTTATCGAGAAACTATCTCCAATAGAGTTGAAAATAATCCCTTTTCTTAATAATAATCTTGAAAAAATTAAGGAAAAATCCGGTCTAGATGAAGTATCCTTGCTAAGAGGTTTGAAATTCATGGAAACAAAAGGTATCTTAAACATAAAAACAATAACAAAAAGCATCATCGACCTAGGAACTAATGGAATATACTATAAGAAACACCATCTCCCAGAAAGAAAACTTCTTATGTTTCTCGAAAATAACAAGCATCCTTCAATAGAGGAGGCAAAAGATTTGTCAAAACTTTCGGACAATGAATTTAAAGTCTCATTGGGAGTTCTGAAAGACAAAGCTCTAATTTCTATAACCAATGGAAAAATTTCTCTAATAGCCCAAAAAAATATCCTATCTAAAAAATCGTTAGAAGAACAATTTCTAGAGAGACTTCCTCTATCTTACGAAGAACTTAAAGACGAAGAGAAATTAGCATTTGAGAATTTGAAAAAAAGAAAAGAGATAATAGAACTAAAGAAAAAAAATGATATTTCTTTCACTCTCACTCCAATCGGCGAGAAAATAGCAGGCAAGCAAATTTCTTCGGATTATATAGAAGAAATAACACCTGAAGTAATAAAGTCCTGGATCAAGAAGAAAAAAATTAGGAAATATGATTTATCAATCCCAGTACCTAAAATTTATGGAGGAAAAAAACATTTTACCCAACAAGCAATTTCATATGCAAAAAAAATTTGGCTTGACCTAGGTTTCAAAGAAATGGAAGGAAATATTGTTGTTTCTGGATTTTGGAACTTTGATGCATTGTTTACTCCCCAAGATCATCCAGCCCGAGAGATGCAAGATACATTCTACTTAAAAGGTGCAGAAGCACAACTTAACGATAAAAAGCTGGTAGAAAATGTTAAAATGGCTCATGAAGGAAAATTAAAAGAGAAATCTTCGGGTTGGCAATATAAATGGGAAGAAGATGATGCAAAAAGAGTTGTATTAAGAACCCACACAACAGCCCTATCTTCTCAAACATTAAAAAAAATAGCAGATAATAAAGAGTTCCCTGCAAAGTATTTTGCTATTGGAAAATGCTTCAGAAATGAAACAATTGATTGGAGCCATGGTTTTGAATTCTATCAGACTGAAGGAATAGTTGTAGATGAAAACGTTAATATGAAACAATTATTAGGCTATCTAATTGAATTTTATAAAAAGATGGGATATGAAAAAATTAGGATAAGGCCGCACTATTTTCCTTATACAGAACCAAGTGTTGAAATAGATGCTTGGAACAACGATAGAAAAATATGGATTGAAGTTGGCGGAGCAGGAATATTCAGGCCAGAAGTTACAATTCCATTTTTCGGTAAAAATATTCGTGTTTTAGCATGGGGTCCTGGCTTCGATAGAATTATTATGGAATTCTTCGAGATAAAAGATCTCCGAGAGATGTATTCTAACAATATCAATCAATTAAGAAGTAAGAGGTTTTGGATAAAATGACTAATCTTAATATAAATAAGAAACTTTTTGAGAAAGAAATTGGAGTTTTAGATGATAAGATGAAATTTAATATAATTATGTTAGGTGTAGAAATAGAAGACATCAATTCAGAAAGCATTACTCTCGGTATAACTCCCAATCGCCCTGATTTACTTTCTTTTCACGGCCTGGCTAGAGCAATCAGAACTTTTATAGGAAAAGAATCTGGAATCAAAAAGTACAAAGTACATAGACCGGAAAAGAATTACATTGTAAAAATCTCTCCATCAGTAAAGGATATTAGACCCTACACAGCCTGTGCAATTATAAAAAATCTTTCTCTTAATGATGAAAAAATTAAAGAAATAATAGACCTGCAGGAAAAGCTCCATTCTACAATTGGCAGAAATAGGAAAAAACTTGCTATTGGAATCTATCCTTTAGATAAAATAAGTCTACCAATAAAATACGAAGCAAGAAAACCAGAAAATATTTCATTTATTCCCTTAGAGAGGGAAAAGGTAATGACTGGTTCTGAAATCCTTCGCTTGCATCCAACAGGAAAAGCTTATTCACATCTATTAGATAAACATGAAAAATATCCTATATTTATTGATTCAAAAGACAAAATTTTGTCAATGCCTCCCATCATAAACAGCCAGGAAACAGGAAAAATTTCTATCGATACAAAAGACGTTTTCATAGAGTGCTCCGGCTTTAATCTCTCCTTATTGCAAAAAACTTTGAATATTATCGTTACTTCTCTTGCAGACATGGGCGGTTCAATTCATGCAATATCCTTAGAATACGGAAAAAAAATTATAACTCCTGATCTAGCACCTGAGAAAATGAAAATCTCTCTGGAAAATACAAATAAGCTCCTTGGCCTTAACCTAAAAGAGAAAGACCTAGAAAAATTATTTCCAAAAATGGGATATAACTTCCAATCAGGAAAAGTCATAATTCCTCCTTGGCGCACCGATATAATGCATGAAGTTGATTTAATAGAAGATATAGCAATCGCCTATGGATATGATAATTTTTCTCCAGAAATTCCATCTATTTCTACAATAGCTGAAGAATCCTATAAAAGCAGGTTAAAGTCGAAATTCTCAGAAATCTTAATAGGCCTTGAATTTATAGAAACTTCTTCTTATCATCTGATTAAAGAAGAAGAGATAAAGAAATTTAAAACACTAGATAAGATAGAATTAGAAAGTTCAAAAACAGAATATAAATTCCTAAGGCCTAGTCTCTTAATTCCTGCCCTTAGAATCTCTGCAGAGAATAAAGATTCAGAATATCCACAAAAAATATTTGAAAATGGAACTATTTTCAAAAAAGATCCTGAGTTTGATATAGGAATTTCAGAGTCAGATCATTTGCTCATTTCCTCCTCCCCTGGAAATGCTACTTATATGAAACAAATCCTTGATTATATGTCAAAAATGCTCTCTCTTTTATTTGAAATAAAAGAATCTATTATTGAAGGTTTTATAGAAGGCAGAACTTATTCAATCTTCTTAAACAACAAAACCATTGGCTTCTTCGGAGAAGTTCACCCTGAAACTCTGCGCGAGTGGAATATAAAAATGCCTCTCGCTGTCCTAGAAATTTCCCTTGAGGAAATTTGTGATGTTTTAAGAGAAAAAAATTAAAGAGATTCAAAACTTCCATCTGATGGCAATCCTCTGCATCTATTCCAGAAATCTTCCAATTCCCCTGGTTTCATCATTTCTAGATATCCTTTAAATTTGAAAGATATAATCAGACGTTTTTCTAAGTCCACAGCAACATCAGCAAATATAGTATCTTCATAAAAATCTGGATCAGGACAATTTCTAACTTCAGTGGGAATCATTTTTTCAGGGACCTCAAATTTTCCATAATTTGTATGTATGATGCAAGGATTACGAGTCACTATGGTACATAGCATATGATTGGGTTTTCTCGCTTCTTCATTTCTTTTTTCAAACCTATATTTATCTTCATCAATCTTAGACTTAAAATATTCCCATCTTTTGCTTTCTAAGTGAGTCATCTGAAATGGCCTCTTGTAAGCGAGAAGAATAAATTCTTCCCTTTCCTCAACTGCCAACCTTTCTAATTGAGCTATTGCCATATTTTTTTACTGAAAATACACTATTTAAACTATTCCATAATTTTTTTATAAAATTTTCCTCTGTAATTATCCAAACAACCTCTCAAAGAAACCAACATTCTCCTTATACCCATTCATTCCTACAAGCTTGGCGGCAATTATTCTATAAGCTCTTGCTGCCTTGCTTCTTGGCCTTGTATGCACCAAAGCATCCTTCATGACAAGAGCTTCCTGCATCTTGTCATCCTCTGGAATAACTCCTAATATAGGTAATTCAAGCATTTCCCTCACGTTAGCAATAGGCATTTCTGTCTTCACTCCTCTAACTCTGTTTACTATAACTCCCCTTACACTTTTTCCAAGTTGTTCAATCACTTTGCTTGTTTTCAATGCATCAGTCACGGCAGGTATTTCAGGATTTGTAACAATAACAAGCTCATCTGCCGCTTCCATTGCTGCAATAGCCTCTTCTCCTAATCCTGCAGCAGAGTCATAAATAATAAAATCAGCCATTTTTCTTAATTTCTTTCCAACCTCTTTCAGTTTGGAATGGTCAATCCTCCTTAATTCTCTTACAGAAAGCGAACTAGGTATAATTTTCGTACCTGATTCATGTTCATAAATAGCATCTATCACTTTCGCTCTCCCAGAAAGAACATGGTTTAAACTAATTGGTACTAATGGTGCACCAAAATGCAAGCCAACATTAGGAGTAGTTAGATTCGCATCTAAAATAATCACATCCTTTCCAAAAGCATTTATAGCTGCACCCAAATTAATCGCTGTTGTTGTCTTTCCAACACCTCCTTTTCCAGAGGTGATCGTAATAAGCTTTGTCATCTTACCAAATAAAAACTTCACAAATATGAAGCTATCAAGAACTTATTTAAGAGCACTTATAAACCTTTCTAACACTGATGCATATTCTTTTAATTTATCCAAATTAATATTTATCTCTTGCCCTCTAAAACGAACTTTTAAATTTACTCCCTTCCTAAATTCATTCTCCCTGACTTTTTCCAAACTCTCTATATCTCTAAATAATTCATAAAGTTCTAATGTATCATTAATATCCTTATTGTTCCCATAAATTTTCTTAATTTGCATAAACTTTGCCCTAGGAGCATCTGGAACAGGTTTCCACTTTCTTTGTTTTTTTGCAAGTTCAACTAGACGGTCCATCCCCAAATCAATCATATTCCTCCAACGTAACAACAAATTTATTATTACATCGCAAGTCTTAGTATATTTTAGACTAACGTAAAGGAGATGGTCAGCGCTAATTTTCTCTTTTATTATTAATTCCATTCTCAAAAATAGCTCATATAGAGTATTTACCCTCGAGCGTAATACATAGAGAGCAGAACCAGTATTTATACTTTTCTAACTTCTCAATCTGTATTTGTTTCATAAAAGCTATCACTCAAGAGTGATATTAATTACCCATCATTCAGTTGCTTTTTAACATTAATAATCAATTTTCTTACGACTTCAAGATATTTCTTCATTTCATCCATACTAAGAGTTAAAGTATTGCCTTCGTCATCCATAATAACTACTCTTCCATTTCTAGGGAACTCAAATCCACTTTCTTTGTGTTTTTTTCCCAGTATTATTACTTTTTTTAGCAACTCCAAATCACTTTCAATCATGCCATATTTTAACGCACATTTTCTGAAAAATATCTCCAGATTCTTTTTTTGATCTTTGCTAAGCTCAATTTTATTATGTATATATTCGAGCTTTAATACTGTTGTAATAGCCATAACTAGGCCCTTATACAAATTCTCCAATGACCTAAGCAATAATTTCTCATCCTTAATAGCAGGATAAAGCACATAAATAAAATGGTCTGCAGAACGCCAATTTTTTTCAGCTTCAATTGAACTATCAATAAGCTTTTTTATATTGTCCATAACTTACATAACCCTTATATCTTAATATAACTATCTCTCACTAACAGCTATGTTTTCTCTTTTTAAATCCAAATAAAAAGAATTAGTCATCCTATTCATTTTCTCGCCTTTGTATTTTTTATATCCATCGCTGAATTCTACATAGGCATTTCTAATATCTGTATAATCTCTATTTCTAATAATGCATCCTTCGTTAAGAAGAAGCGATCCAATTCCTAGACTTAAGATTATTGTTTTTTTAAGCAAGTTCATGGCAATAAAAAGAATCATGGTTTTTTAAACTATTCTGTTTCTTAATTACCCACTCAATTTCACTATAGCTTCTGCAATATCACCATTAGTATCTTCAAGGGCTTTTTTAGCCTCTTTTTCAGACTTGCCTGTTTTTTCTGAAACCATTTTAATGTCTTCTACTCTAATTCCTTCTTCTTTTTCTACCTCCCTTACGTCTCCAGTTATTTGCCAGCTTTCCTGTCCTTGCATTAAAATTTTCTGTACATTGGCTGGTTCAATAATTATCTTTTTGTCGGCAATCTCGATTATAACTCTTTCAGCTTCTATCTCTTCCTGCTTTATCCCCATTTGCTTCATAAGAGTTTGCATCTTTCTTGGATCCAATCCACCTAAACCCATCATTTCTTTCAGAAGAAAAAAGGCTTTTTATAGGTTTCTAAACGTAATTTATGTTTCTTTTTTCTATAATTCTGTTTATAAAGCTTTCACTAAAAAGCGAAAGATTTATAAATAAGGTATAATTAAAATCGAAATGAAGAAAACAGATAGAATATACCGTGAGATTCTGAATGGGGTCTTAGAAAAGAAAGAATATTTTACTCAGTTAGAATTATCAAAAAAGTGTAAAGTTTCAATATCTCTAGTAAATAAGGTCTTAAAAAAATTTGAGACAAGTGGTGCAGTTGAAATCTTTCCTATGAGATTTAAAATTATTGATTCTTCGAAAATTATATTTGATTGGGCTACAAAAAGGAATTTACAAAAAGATATATCTGAAAAGTATTCTATTGACATGAGTATTCTAGAAATAGAAAAATCACTTCCTTTTATATTAACAGCTTATTCAGCATGGAGAATATTAAATAAAACAATTCCATTCGAATATAGTAAAGTTTATGCTTACGTACCTAAAAAAGACAGGGATTTATTTCAAATATGGCTACAAGATAAGCCAAAAGGAAGAGGAAGAGATAATCTCTTTATTATTTTTACAGATGATGAACACTTAATTAAAAATAGCAATAAAAAAGTAGCACCCATACCGCAGATTTTTGTTGATATATATAGTTTATCTGGAATTGAAAGCAAGTATTTTATTAATGAAATTTTAGAATCATATCCTAAATTTAAGATAACGGTGGAATAACATGGAGCTTTGGAATGATCTAATTACAGATAAAAGTAAAGAAATATTATTTGAATTAAAAAAATCTGTAACTTTTGTTTTAATTGGTGGGTGGGCTATTTGGCTTTATTCACAAGCAGTAAAATCAAAAGATATAGACTTTTATATAAATTTTGATGATTTTTTTAAAATGCAGAATTTCTTTTTAAATTTTGGACTATCTGTAGATTTCAATTCTAAACTAAATAAATATGAGGTTAAAATGGAAGGTATTGATATAGATATTTATACACCAAATCATTGTAATTTAATAGTTTCATGCGATGATGTTTTCAAAAAGAAACTTTTTAAAGGAGTAAGTGAATTTAATGTTGTTTTGCCAGAAGTTCTTCTATTACTTAAATTGAATGCAGAAAAACAGAGAGATAATACAATTAAAGGATTTAAGGATAGAACAGACATCTTATCGTTAATTTATTCCGTAGAGTTTGATAAAAAATTACTGATAAAATTAATAGAAAATTACAAAATAGATTTAGAACATTTAAGAGATATTATAAAAGGAAGCGGCAAAGAATATAGTTATTTTTTTGAGAATGCTGAAGATTTACGAGAGTTGAAAAAGCTAAAACTCTCACTTTTAAAAAAAATAAGATTTTAATATAGTGCAACTAATATAGTCAAAACACAAGAACTTTAAAGGAGGAAAGTTGAATTCATAATAAGATGGAAAAAGTTAAAACTGTAATAGAGGGGATGATTGGCTTAGAGATACACGTCTATCTTGTAACAAAAGAAAAATTATTCTGTAAATGTATCGCATCAAGAGAAAAAGGGATTAAGGGTAATATTAACATCTGCCCTATCTGTACAGGCCAACCAGGAGCGAAGCCAATGCTTCCAAACAAAACAGCCGTAGAAAAAGCAGTGCAAATTGCACTTATGTTAGAATGTAAAATAAACTCCGAATTAATTTGGCAAAGAAAACACTATAATTGGCCTGACTTGCCAAAAGGATATCAAAACACTCTATCCGGCCCTAATACCACAGGTATTGGAAAAGAAGGTTCATTTTATGGAATTAAAATAAAAAGCATGCACTTGGAAGAAGATCCAGCATCCTGGAATCCAGAATCAGGAGATGTCGATTATAACCGCTCTGGCCTTCCTTTAGTTGAAATAATTACAGAGCCAGACTTTTCAACTGCAGAAGAAGTTAACTCGTGGCTAAAAAAGCTCTTACAAAATTTAACATACTTAAAAACAGTTGACTCAAATGCAGGAATTAAAGTAGATGTCAATGTCAGTATTCCTGGAAAAACAGAGCGTGTTGAAATTAAGAATATAAGCTCTCTGGAGAATATCGGCATGGCTATTGATTATGAGCTAAATAGACAACGAAAAGAAGGAAATAAAAAAAGAGAGACTCGTAGATTCAACGATTCAAACGGAAAAACAGAAGTTATGAGATCAAAAGAAGAGCAAGAGGACTACAGGTTCATTGGCGATCCTGATTTATCTCCCCTCATTATAAAAAAAGATCTAATCACTTTTCAGAAGAATAGAATCCCGGAATCTCCGGATGAAAAGCTTGATAAATTGATAAAAAAATATAAAATAGACAAAATAAATGCTGAAATTCTTGCAAAAAACATTGATATAGTCAATTTCTTTGAATTAATAGCAGAAAAAGTGGATCCGAAATTCGCTTTGCCATGGATAACTATCGAATTACTTAGAGTCTTAAATTACAATAAGAAAAAATTAGATGAGGTTAATATAGAGCCAGAACATTTTATTGCTCTTCTGCTCTTAATAAAGAAAGAAAAAATTACCGAACTGCAGGGAAAACAAATACTCAACAAATTTGTTCCTAAAAGCGTTATGCCTTCTGATACTGAAAGTAAAATAACAAGCCCTGATGAACTAAAAATTGTAATTAAAGAAGTTTTTTCAAAAAATCCAAAAGCAGTAGAAAGCTATAAAAAAGGTGAATCTAACGCCCTAAATTTCCTTATGGGACAAATAATGTCTCTGACACATAAAAGAGCAGATTTTAAAATCGCAAGGACCTTGCTCCTGGAAATGCTCAAATAAATTAGGTATTTAAACACCTTTTTCCTCTAACTATTATAAAAAGTAAGATGATACAGATTCCAATTATAGGGGCATTTCTTGAAGCAGCAGGCATGATTCTTGAGAAGAAAGTTCTAAGAAATAAGAGAATCAATTATAAAAATTATACAGTTTACGAGTTTCTTGCAATTGTCCTTGTGATGATTCCAATATTATTTTTCACATGGAAAATAGGTTCTGGAGCCTTTTCAACTAAGAATATTCTAATTTTCTCATTTGTCATCCTAGTTTCAGTGATAGCAAACTTATTAATTTTCTTTTCTCTAAAAAGGGAAAATGTTACTGAATTTGAGTCTGTTTGGGTTGCTCAACCTTTATTCACCATTATCTTGGCGTTTATTCTTTTCCAGAGTGAAAGAAAAATATCCTTGGCTATCTTCGCCTTTGTTGCAAGTATTGCTCTCCTTATCTCTCATATAGAAAAGCACCATCTAAAATTTGATAAATACATTATAGCAGCAATTCTAGGCAGCTTCTTGTTTTCAGTAGAACTCATTGCCTCAAATCTTATACTTAAATATTACAATCCCTTTACTTTCTATTTTATAAGGTCCTTTTTTATTTTTTTAATTACTTTTGCCATGTTTAGGCCTTCAGGTAATGAATTGAAAAATAAATCATTACTCACTACAATTCTAATAATTGGCCTAATATGGGCTCTTTACAGGGCAATAATTTATTATGGCTATCAAACTCTCGGGGTTATATTTACAACAACAATATTTATTCTCTCACCTGTACTAATTTTCTTATTCGCAATAATTTTCCTAAAAGAAAAACCAACCAAAAAACAGGTATTATCTACATTAATAATAACTCTATGTGTTATTGCCTCTTTAATATTCGGAAAGTAATTTAACTATACAATTAACTTTAAAATCTCTTCTTTATTCAATAAATTAGGCCTATAAGTTAAAGGATAGACTCCCCGGCTTCGGTAACTTGAAGAAACCGGGTAATCAGGGTTCAATTCCCTGTAGGCCTATTAACTAAATTATTAGAAATAAAAACAACTATGATAAGGTTTAATAAATAGATTCTTTTAATAATAAGATGAAAAAAGAAAATAAAGAAAAGGATGTAAAGGGAATAACTGCCGAGAAGGATGAGTTTTCTGAATATTTTACAGAGCTGATGATTAAGGCAGATTTAGTAGATTATACAAATGTTTCAGGATGTATAGCATTCAAGCCAGTTGCTTATTCTATATGGGAGAAAATTAAAGAAGAAGTCGATAAGAGATTTAAAGAAATAGGAATAAAAAATGTTTATTTTCCGCTTTTTATTCCAGAAAAAACTCTTATGAAAGAAGCAGAACACTTTGAAGGCTTTACTCCAGAAGTTGCATGGGTGACTAGAGTAGGAGATAAAGAATTAAATGAGAAACTTGCCATAAGGCCAACAAGTGAAACAATAATGTATGAATCTTATGCGAAATGGATAAGAAGTTGGAGAGATTTGCCTTTACTTTATAATCAATGGAATAATGTTGTGCGCTGGGAATTTAAGAATCCTGTTCCTTTTTTAAGAACTAGAGAATTTTTATGGAATGAAGGACATACAGTATACTCGAGAAAAAAAGAAGCAGAGGAAGAGAGAGATAAGATTCTTGGAATTTATAAAGAAGTTTGCGAGAAATATCTAGCTATTCCATCATTAATTGGAAGAAAAAGCAAGAAAGAAACTTTTGCAGGAGCAGAATATACTTATTCAATGGAGTTTATAATGCCGAATGGAAAAGCAATTCAAGGCCCTGATTGGCATCATGATGGTCAGAACTTTGCAAAAGCTTATGGAATAAAGTTTTTAAATAAAGATGGAAAAGAAGAATATGCATATCAAAACACTTTTGCAATTACAACAAGAATTTTAGGAATAATGTTTGCAATTCATTCTGATGATAAAGGATTAATACTGCCTCCAAATATTGCGCCTAATAAATCTGTAATAGTTCCAATATATTTTGAAGATTCCAAGGAAAAAGTTTTGAAAGCATGCTCTGTAATAGCAAAAATGTTAAAAAAATATGGAGTAATATTTGATGACCGGGTAAATTACAAGCCAGGATTTAAGTTTAATGAATGGGAAATGAAAGGCATCCCATTAAGAATAGAAATAGGACCTAAGGAAATTGAAAAAAAAGAGGTAATAATTATTAGAAGAGATAATAATAAAAAAGAGACTGTAAAAATTAAAGATTTAAAGGAAAAAATAAATGAAGAGCTGGAAGATATACAAAATAAACTTTTTGATAAAGCTAAGAAATTTCTTTATGGAAATTTTATTGAATGTAGTTCTCTTAATGAAGTTAAGAAGGCAATTGAAAACAAAAAAATTGCTCTTGCACCTTTATCAAAAGATGAAGAAATAGAAGATAAATTGAAGTTTGAAACTGGCGGTGCCAAAGTTTTAAACATTCCGGATGAACAGCCATCAGTAAGAGGAAAATGTATAATTTCAGGCAAAGATGCAGATTATTATGCTTATATTGGAAAAAGCTATTGAGAATATTACATAAATCTGGAAAAATATAGAAAAGAAAGTTCTATATAATCATACTATTTATTAGTAATATGAGTAAAAACATAGCATATAACAATAAAAGGAGTGAAGAAGTAATTGTGAAATATTTTGGAGCACTAAAGAATAAAAACATAGATTGGAAAACAAAAGAAGAGAGAATGAAAGCATTTAGAGATTCTTTTAATAAAAAAATTGAGAAAACAAGAGAATATATGGAGAATGCAAAGTAAGCAGATTAAAAGAAATACGGTCTCACGATCTTTTTTGTAATAACAAGAATTAAAAACGCGCCGTCATTGGGTTTATTATGGTGGAATTGAATTTTCAGCCAGGAGACTATGTTAAATTACGATTGGCATTGGAAGAAATGGAAGGCAGAATTCTAGAAAGCCCTGATTCATCTGTATTTTTAATAAAATTAAACTCTGGCTATAATGTAGGAATTCCCAAAGAAAATATTCTAGCTGGCAGAGTATTAAAAAAATTTAAGGAAGAGCCTGTAAAAAATTATTATTTAGAAAAAAAAGACCTTCCTTCAATAGGATTAGTTATTACAGGTGGTACTATTGCTGCAAAACTAAACCCTAAAACTGGAGGAGTTCATTGGCTAACTAATATAGAAGAATTTGCTAAATTCTATCCAGAAATCTTTCAAATAGTAAATGTAAAAAGAATTGAAGTCCCTTTCATGACTGCTTCTGAATCAATGACTTCTGATCACTGGATTAAAATCGCGCAGACAGTAAATAATCTTTTATTAGATTCAGAAATTAAAGGCGTTGTTATAACACATGGCACTGATTTTCTCTCTTATACATCTGCGGCTCTTTCCTTTTTTTTAAAAGATTTAAACAAGCCAGTTATTCTTACTTATTCTCAAAGAAGCATTGACAGGGCATCAAGTGACGCCAATTTAAATCTACAGTGCGCAGCCCGTATGGCTCTCTCGGATGCAGCTGAAGTTATGTTAGTTGGCCATGCTTCAATAAATGATGATTTCTGCTTCTCCCTCCGTGGCACTAAAGTTAGGAAATTGCATTCCTCAAGAAGAGATGCTTTCAAGCCTATAAACTCTATTCCCCTCGCAAAGGTCTGGCCAGATAAAATTGAATTTATTTCAAATTACACAAAGAGAGATGATAAGAAAAAGCCTATCCTAGACACGGGTTTTACAGATAAAGTTGCCCTTGTTAAATTCTACCCTGGACAATCTCCAGATATTCTGGACTTTTACGCCTTAAAATATAAGGGAATTGTTATAGAAGCTGCAGGATTAGGACACTTGCCTGTTTCTGAAGCAGAACACAGTTGGCTTCCAAACCTAAAAAAACACATTAAAAATGGTTTCGTTGTCTGTGCTGTAGCACAAACAATCTATGGCCGTCTTGATCCTCTTGTTTATAGCAATGGTCGTGAATTAGTAAATGCAGGAGTCATATTTTTAGAAGATATGCTTGCTGAAACAGCCCTGGTCAAGCTTGGCTTTGTCCTCGGTCACTACGGCTGGAAATCCAAAGTCAAGGAAAAAATGCTTGAAAATTTCTCTGGTGAATTTAGTGAAAGATTAACTCTAAACGAGATTTAAATTTTATTATTAACTTTCCCATAAAGTTTTTATCTCAACTTTTCTATAAATTGCCGGCTTCCAGATTCCTCCTTCAATTCTTCTTACTTTTAATGATAATTCTCTATCAACCTTTAATTCTGGAGGCAAGAACGAACTTTTCAATAAATCCATATTGCAATCAATTAATTCATCCAAAACATTTGAATAGTGAAATTTTCTTAAGACACTGCACAAATTTTTGGTGTCTTCAACTTTACTTAAACCATATCTATACTGATAAAATATATCAGATATCAAATCGTGATTTGCAACATATACCAAACCGTCTAAAGGAAGATTTCTAGCTATATTTTCTAAAATTTGTGATACATTAAAAACATGACTATAAGATTTATAACCAAAAGCATTTGATAAATAAATCTTATTAAATCCTTTTTCTCTTTGTGCTAATTCAATGATATCCATAGGATCACTAATTATTAAATTATCCAAATTTGCTTGGATTCTTCGTAATCTTTTAGGATCATCTTCTGCAAAATATTTCCTTTTCCTAATATTATCAAATTTTCTTAAATCAGGATTATATTCTCCATATATGAAACCATCAGCGACACCATTTCCATCTACTCTTAGAAATTCATCATTATTTCCAATTCTCAAAGATTGTGCTTTTTGTCTAATAAATTCTATTTGTATTGGATTAATATCGACTATTTTAACTTTTCTTACAAATTCTAAAAATGCAAATGCCTGGTCTCCTGATCCTCCAACTGCTAAAACAGAATCATTGGGAGTCAAATCTAATCCTAATACTATTCCGCTTAAATTTTCATTTGAACACGAATAAGCTAGTTCGGATTTTTGATCCATATTAAGATTTACAAAAATCCACATTTTATAAACTTTTCCTTTTGTTACTACTTATAAGTATAATGATTATTAACTATTATTTTCATCATATTTATATTTAATAGTAATGAATAACATAATTCACCTCTTATCATAGATTTATTATTCTTATATTTTTTAAAAGGAATATAACAATAATATTGATAACTGCATTGTTTTGTCTATATCTCATAAATCTTTATTAATCCCTTCTTCTAATAATAAAAATGGAAAAAGATAAAGCAATAGTAACGGGAGGATGCGGTTTTATTGGAAGCCATTTAGTCGACGCTCTTGTCGAGAAAGGATATAAAGTTGAAGTAATTGACTCTATTGATCCAAAAAATGAATACATCAATAAAAATGCCCTATATCATAAAGCAGATATAACAAAATTAGCCGAGATTAAAGACATAATTAAAGGAGCAAAATTTGTCTTTCATCTAGCCGCTATGCCTAGAGTACAATATTCAATAGAACACCCAAGAGAAACTCATGACTCAAATGTAAATGGAACATTAAATATTTTAATTTCTGCAAAAGAAGGAGGTGTGAAAAGAGTCATTTTCTCTTCATCAAGCTCTGTTTATGGAAACCAGCCCATTCTTCCTCTAAAAGAATCTATGTTTTCAAAACCTTTAAGTCCTTATGCTTTACATAAATACATTGGTGAACTCTATTGTAAATTATGGAATGAAATATTCGGATTAGAAACGGTATGCTTGAGATATTTTAATGTTTATGGCCCAAGATTAAATCCCGATGGCGCTTATGCTCTTGTAATTGGAAAATTCCTAAAACAAAGACAGGAAGGTAAAAACATGACAATTACAGGAGATGGAAATCAAACAAGAGATTTTACTAATGTTAAAGATGTGGTAAGGGCGAACATTCTAGCAGCAGAAAGCAATAAAGTTGGAAAAGGAGAAGCAATAAATATAGGAGCTGGAAATAACACCTCTGTCAATAAAATTGCAGAGCTTATAGGCGGTTCTAAAGAGTATATTCCACCCCGCCTCGAGCCACGAGATACTTTGGCAGATAATTCCTTAGCTTTTGAATTGTTAGGTTGGAGACCAGAAGTTCCCTTAGAGAAAGGTATTTCAGATATTAAGAAAATCTGGAATATCCAATAACTTGTTGTAACTTTATGGAAGTTACAAATAGAAAGATTT
>JACPLS010000022.1 GCA_016186375.1 Candidatus Pacearchaeota archaeon | reverse complement strand
TTTCATTTTTAAGTTATTTTTCACTATTATGTATCTATTATAAACATCTGCCTTTCCAGTAATTCTCTTAATTACGCTTAAAAAATCTTTTTTGGAGTATATATCATCATCTATTAATTTTTTAATGATGTACAATGTGCGTATTCTCAATATCAGAGTATAAACTAATCTATCATTGACATATTTTTTATTTTTCTTCTTTAAATAACTGATAATTTTTTTAATTATTTCTATTTTATCTTTGGTAGTTTCAAGATACCATTTTATATTTTCATTTGTTATTTTTACTTTAATTGAACTAAGAAAATTATTATTTAATAGCGATCTTGCTTCTTTGATCATAGAGCCTATTGGAAATAAATCATATCTTAATTTTTGTTTTAATAATTCTGAAGAAATTACTATTATATTATAAATTCCTTCCTTAATAAGTTCTTTATCGATATCATCTGTGATAATTAAGATATCTATGTCGCTATCAGAATCTTCTTCTCCTCTAGCATAGCTTCCAACTAAGTAAACTCCTATTATTTTATTTAAACTAATGTATTTTTTTACGATATTTAAAGCATCATTTAAAATAGTTTCTGGTGTTTTTTTCACTAATTCAACTCTAACTTCTTGATTTAACCAAGATCTAGGCAATAATACAGCTGAAGAATTACCTGCTTTAATTGCTTTTTTTATCTGAATTTCCATCGTATTCCTCCAGGTAATTTTCATCTTCATCAATCTGTTTTAGAAATTTCTCATCAATCTCTTTTCTCCAATAATCTTTTGTTGTGTCTTTTCTCCCTTTCTCGCTCTTGATCTTTTCTTCATGTTTTTCTATCTGGTTTTCGATAGATTTTATTCTTTTTTTACGCAGTTTTTTCATGCGTTTTCTGTCTTTTCCCATGTTCTTACATGTTCTTACATATTTATAAATCTTTAGATTTTCTCTCTTTTCTCACTATTTTCTTCTCTCCCCCTCTTACTTTTTCTATTCCTCAGAAACATTAAATAATTTTCATTAATTCAATAGTTGTTAAAATCTCAATCTTATTTTGTTTTTTCATATCTCCATCCTGTGACCAAATAGGGCAGTTTAACATTAAAGCTAATGCAAAATATTCAATATCATCCACATCAACTGAGATCTCTTTAGCTTCATTAAAAAATTCCTTAAATTCTTCAATTTTATAAAATCTTACTCTTTGACCTAATAAAAGAAAAAATGTTAACAATTCAGAATAATTAAGTCCAGACTTTTCATTTATTTCATTTAAATGTTCCCTAAATTCTTTAATACTAAGAAAATTATTTTTGCGTAAACTCCTTACTTAAGTTTGAGAGAAAGCAAAAATAATTTTCGATGTGCTCAAGAACTCCAGACACGCTCCGGAATTTATTCCGGAGTTCTTGACAATAAAACCTGGAGCAACCAATTCAAGTTTAGAATTATAAAATAATTCAAGAGTCTTTTTTCGAGCAATCATTGCAGAGAACAATTCATTAGCATCGACAACTAATAACATTTATATAAAACCCTTCTCTTTTAATTTATTGAACCTACCTTTTTTTAGAATTTTCCCCAATTCAAGAGATTTTTCTTCATTCAATTTGCTTTTTGTTGCAAGTGTTTGAAGAGCAGCGAACTTAATTATTTCACTTCTGATAGTTTCAATAATTGCTCTAGATACATCTAACTTAAACATATTAATTTCTTCATTTAATTCATCTGGGATATTTATTGTTATTTCTGCCATTTTCACATATGGATAAAAGAATATTTAAATTCTTCTTTTCTTACTTTTTTACTGTTTTTTCTTCCCTTTCCTTATTCCTAAAAAACACGAAATAATAAATTATTTCGATAACCACTTCCAGACCGGTAGAACTTTTATTATATTATCTTTAATTAAAAATTTATCTTCTTGATTATATGTTAAAATTAGACCTTCTTTTAAATTAAATTTTTTCATCGCTTCTATTAATCCATTTATCTCCCTATCTTTATCATCTTCATTTATTTCATAACAAACTTGAAAGGCCTGAACAATTTTTGTACCTTCTCTAATAATAAAATCACATTCATTATTCTCCTGAAAATAATATATCTCTTTATGTTTCTTTCTTAGATTAATAAAAACAAGATTTTCCAGTAACCTTCCTCTATCGTCAAAAAATGAAGCAGAATTCTTAAGAATTAGACCGTTATCTATCGAATATACTTTTTTTGGATTTACAAGCATTTTCTTATGAGAATAATCAAACTTTGAAATTGTAAAGAGTAAATAAGCATCTTCAAAATATGAAATAAACGAAATTACACTTGTAACGGGTTGCTATATCTCTGGTAAGAATATCAGTTAATAAATTTTGTAATATATCTGACCGCTTATATATAAGGTATTCAGGAAATCCTCCATCTGTAAAATATTGCTCAAAAGAGGCAATATTCAAATTTTTCTTCCTAATAGCTAAAAACTCTTTAAATGAAAAGGGGAAAATTTCATGAGTCAAATGTCTACCGGTTAGGCGCGTGCCGAGCTCTTTACTCAATAAAGATGCATTTGAGCCAGTAATAATTACGTGTTTCTTTAAGTCAATTATTTTCCTTACATATTTTTCCCATTGAGGAATATTTTGTATCTCGTCAAAGAAATAATAATCAGAATCTCCTTGTTCCTCATGAAATAAACTGTCTAATTTTTCAAAATCTTTAACATCAAAATCAATTGCCCGAGGGTCTTCAAAGCCAAAATAATAAAAATTTCTCATTTTTTTAATTAGTTGTCTAAGAAGAGTACTCTTACCACATCTTCGTATGCCTGATATAATGATTGCAAAAGGAATATGAATATCTATCTTTTCTCTTTCTTCTCTTTCAATTCCAATATCGTATTTAGCAAGTTCTTCTCTTTGTTTTTTTATCACAATACGTAAAGTTTCTTTATCTATCATATATTATATAGAATTTCGGTGTTTATAAAGGTTTTCATTACTAATGAAAACTTTTGTGCATTAGTAATGCACAAGATTAGATTTATCTCTTTCTCTTCTTCTTTCCTTCTCTAATAAAAACGAAATAATAAACCACCCCAATAATAATAATCGCCCCTATTATCTGCCACACGCCCATGAACGGCAAACAACAATTTTTCTATTCGATTAGATCTGTTAAATTTTCATTAAGAAAAATATTAAGGTATATCTGAATCTAGGATTTCCTTAACCTGACTCTTCAATTCCGGAAGAATTTTTATAACATCCCAAATTATATTTTTATTGACATTTGAATATTTATGACTAATAATATTTCTCAATTTTGCGAATTTCCTCCATTTTACTTTTTTGTAATTCTTTTTTAAGGAATAAGGTATAGATTTTATAGTTTCTCCAATAAAATGAATCCTCATAAGCGCTGCATCAAATAAATTAGCATCCCCTACAAAATCTTCAAAGGTCTTGCCATCTATTGAATTTTCGATTTTTTCTATCATTAAGATAATTTCTTTTAGATAAGTATTATAGTTCGACATATTTTACTTCCTTTTTTATATATTTTAGCTCTGGATGAATATCTTTTTCTATTACAAGATCAATTTTCCTTCTGAATATTTTCTCTAGCAAAAATAGCAGATTCATATAATTATCAAATGTTTCTTCATCAAAACTAACAACTATATCTATATCGCTTTTTTTATGTTGTTCATTTTTTGCAAAGGAGCCGAAAAGACCTATTTTCTTAACATTAAACTTCTTAATATCTTTGCTTTTTTCTTCTATTCTTTTAATTATTTTTTTCGAATTTAATTTTTCTTTTACCATATTTTCAAAATAACATTTTAATTATTTAAACCTTCTTATCGTCAGAAAAGTGACCAACAACATTATTTTTTTGACTTTACTTTTTTTCTTCTTTTATTTCTCAGAAAAACAAAATAATAAATTACTCCAATAATAACAATCGCCCCTATTATCTGCAACACGCCCATGAACGGCAGTGATGCCACATTCCTGCCGCAGGGAATGTTTTTAGTTTCTTTTGGTTTGCAAGTAGGGCAATTTGCACCACCACTTACTCCAACTTGAGTATAAGTAATTTCAATAGTTCTATATCCTTCTTTGCATTCAGTAGGAGAACTCACACTCGCCACACAGTTTAATATACTACAACCTATAAAGCGTGGATTAGAACACTTTGAATAATCATCCATCTTTACTGCCTTACAAGAGTTTCCATTGACGGTACATTTATAACTAATTGATGGGCATGTTCCTCCAACTTCATTATAACCAATACTCGTTCTCGCAATTTCTTCATTTCCTTCACATTTTGATAAGTCATTATTAAACTGCTCACAACCTTGTGTAACATCACGACATAATTTACAAGCCTCTGTTCCTGTTGAAACACATACCTGATTCACAGGACAGGTTGTTTGGTCTCGCCAGTCACATATTTCATTAACTCCTTGATCATTTGGCTTTTGTACAATTCCATCTCCACAATATCCTCCCGGAGTTGTTCCGCAATTATTTACAGTACAGGTTGAGCTGCATATCTTTGGACAAACTCCATTATTAGCCCCATTATCACACTGTTCACTTCCATCCTTTATGTTATTTCCGCATTTATTAACATAAATTGTAATTGGGATGTCCTACAGGAGCTTCATCCCAAATAAAACTCCATCCATTACTACTATCGATATCTTCTCCTAGTTTATTTCCATTAGAAAAAAATTCAACTTTTGTAACTCTATCTCCATTTAATGAACTATCTGGATCACTTGCGCTTGCCGTTATTGTTATCATACCTCCTTCCTCAAATGCTTGTCCATTCGTGGGAAATGTTATTGATACATCAGGGCTTTTGTCAATATATAGTGCTTGGCTATAGACACTTGTTGCCAATTCTTCATTATCACTAGGATCTATAGCTGTACCTATTATAACTAAACTATCTCCTTCTCTCCCCCCATTTGGATTATTTTTATTTGCTACATCATCTAGTAAAAGAGATGCTGTTTTAGCAGAATTACCGGTTACTTTGACTGTAAAAGATCTTAAAGGTAAGGGAGACCCTTGTTTATAAACATCAAATCTCAAGTCAGTATTATCAATTATGTTTTGTGTTACCGTTCGTAACTTAACATTCTTACCAAATACACCAACTCTTATAGGATTATCATTTTCATCAAGCCATTGAGGTTGATAAACAACTGCTTCAGAAGGAGAAGAAGTTATTATCTTTGAGCAAAGGAGAATTAATCCATCCAATTCATCAAATTCAAGCCCATCTCCACATCCTCTAGGTCTTTCCGAAGAAGCACTTATAAATAAGAACAATCTTGCAATGTTTGGATCATTTGGGCAGATTAAACCATCAAATGATTTTTCTTCATTTCCTGTTCGACAGTTCCAATGTTTGTTTTGTCCATTTAATCCATCAAAAGAATATTCTGCAATACCATTATCTTTTTTACAATAGTGTAATTCATGATGAGGAATAGTATCAGAACCAGTAAGTTTACCCTCCACTCCGAAAGCACCGTTTACTGGAGTTGTTATTTTTCCGACATTAATATCATCATATCCATTGGGACAACCTTTATTTCCTCCATTCATTGGATTACCATCTATAGTAGCTCCAGTATCAGGATTGATTATATACATTCCACCAAAAAAAGGAGCTCCCCCCGTTCCAGGATTTTTATAACAAAGATAAACATCTTTAAATCCATCAACATCTCCCAAGATCTGTGTTGATTTATATCCAGCAGGACAACTTAAAGGGCTTAAAAATATTCCTCCAAAATCAGCAGCATTTACAAAATAACTTAAGGCTATAACAAATATTATATTTGTTATTATCAATATTCCTCTTTTCATATTTTTTTATAGATGAAAGAGTTTATAAATTAATCTGTGGGATATCCTATTCCTTTGAAGAATACATTTGGATTCCCACTAATTTTTTCTCTATAACTTAATCCATCATATGGGGCGCTGTTAGTCAAGACATCTACCCAATCAATTAGATTTTCTGATCTTTGAAGGGTTCTTCTTCCATTTGATACTGCTGTTTCATAAACACGTATTAATCCATTATCTATATCAAAAAAAACGATTGGATTTTTATCAAGATATTCATAATTATCTGTAACTATGATAGAACTTTTTTCAGTTATAGTGTTTTGTTTTTTTCCATTAACATCAAATGCTTTTGTTTCAGTAAAAGTAAATGTTTTTTGTCCTAAAGAAGCACCTTCTTCTATATTGTATCTATATCTTCCAACAAGTCCAGATTTTTTATAAGGTCCACTATTTATTGAAATATTATTTGTATCAACTACAACAAACCGATCGTTAATATTATTTCCTACTTTATTATGTAAAGGATCCATTGGAAATCCATAGAAAAAATCATCAGTTTCATAATATGGTTTAGGAGATACTTGAGAAAAATATTTTATATATTCAGGAGCTTGAATACTCCATTGCAATCCTTGAGTCGCGTTTGTTTCATTTGTATTGTCAACATAGACTTTAATTATTAAATCAGTACCAGGAATAAATTGTCTTAGAGGAGCACCAAGAGCATTTTCAGGTTCGATATAAAATCTTACCTGCCCGCTCACATCCCCAGCAAGTTTATCTCCGAGATACATAGACCCTAGCAAGGCTCCTGCCATGCCTAGGCTCTTTAGAGCTTTCCCGCTCTTTTCTATAACTTTTCCAACTATTTTTTCCAGTCCATTTAATCCATTTCCCATGTTCCTATCAAAGAGTAATAACTATTTAAGCTTTTCGGTCATTTAAATCACTTAAGAAGATATTCATAAAAAGGAATTATATCAATACCGTTAATTTTCTTTTTCATATCGTAAGAAAGTACAAAAGATTGTTTTGGTTTAAATTTCTTGGTAAATCGTTGTAATGATAATAAGTTTCTTTCTTTAATATCTCCAGACTTCACTTCAATAGCCGAAAAGGGTTCTAACTGAATTACATCAACTTCGTTTTTGAACGAGTCTCGCCAGAAAAATTCAGCATTAAGTTGATTTACAAGCACAGTTTCAAATATTTTTCCAAATAATTCACGTTTATCTAAGATGTCTGGTGTAATTATGGTAGGATAGTATTTTTTTGCACGTCTGTAAGTTTTTCGGGGATTTTTAGAATAATTGTACAACTTTCTTATTAAAAAAGATTTTTCTAGATATTCAAGATAGACAGAAACCGTTTGTCTCGTCATTCCTAATTCACTGCCCAAATCATCTAAATTAACGATTTCACCAGGATCTTCTAACAATATTCGAAAGAGTGCTTCTAATAGACTCGGATCGCCAACAGGTACAATTTGTGGAATATCTTTATAGATAACTCGTTCAATAACGTTTTCTTTAATGTATTTTGCCGCGCTTTCTTTATCTTCAGTAATGATCTCAGGGAAACCATTTGAGATGAGAAAGTTTTTGAACTCTCTTAGAATTTCTTCTCGATGCAAAGAAATATTATCTAACTTTTTTTCTTTAAATAAGAGATATTCTCTAAAATTAAGTATTTTTACATGAAATTCATAAATTCTTCCAGCAAGACTTTCTCGAGATTTCTTGCGAATAAATAAAGATTCAGAACCAGAAATAACTATTTTAATTTGAGGATTTTCATCATATAACCTCTTAATTTGTTCTTCCCAGTTATCAATTTTTTGAATTTCATCAAACAAGAAAAGATACTTTCCTTTTCTTGTATCTTTTCGCATTAATCTTTCATAACTTTTTACCACATCAAACAAACGTAAATCTTTAAAGTCATCAAATGAAAAATATACAATATCGCTTCTTTCCATCATCTTTAAGGCATCTTCAATCAATTTGAACATAATCGTTGTTTTTCCTGTTCTTCTTAGTCCAACTAATGCAAGGATTTGTCGTTTTGCTAAGAATTTCTGTATATTATTATAAATTTCCCGCGGTTTAAATTTTAGAGCAAATGTCTCTTTCCACCACAGATTATTCCGCTCTAAAGCTTCGACGATTTTTGTTTCATCCATTTCAAATATTGTTAACTATTCATAACACATAGTTCAATTTTATGTTAATTACACTTAACGACTATTTAAGCTTTTCGGTCATTAAGAAAATTGGACTCTTTTTCTAAATCTTCAATAGAATAATCTGATCTATAATCTTGTTCAATCATATATTTTTCTATTTCCCAAATAGTAAGGCCAGTCACTTTGGCTGTTTTACTCATAGTTATTTCACCTTTGAGATATCTTTCAATAGCTTTTTTCTTAATTAAATTTAACATCTTCTTTACTCTCCTAAATTTTATTTCTTCACAAACTCCACATTTTCTAAGTCTTTAAAATCATCATCTCCAGTAAGAAATCTAATTTCCAACCTTAATGCAACAATATACCCAATTGCATCAGGAATAGAAAGATCTTTATGTTTAATCTTTAAATCCATGGCTTTTTTAAGATCTTCCCATTCAACTTTAATAGTTTTAGACTTAAAGTCATCTGTTATTTTATTAGCCTCTTCTTTAGATCTCTCTTTTTTAAGATTATAATTAAATTCTGCAATATTAAATATCGTTGTCACACCTCCCACTTTCGCATATTCTATATACTTTTCATTTCCTTTAATTATTTCAAACAACGCATAAGTATCAAAAAAGAAAACTTCTTTATTCATCCCATCCTTCCTTGTCAGACTCTTCTAAAATTTCTTTAGTAGTTCTTTTTATTTTTCCTTTCAATCTTCCAAAATTTTCTAAAAAAGGATTCTTCTTTTTTGTAATAGTTATGTCTAATGGTTCATTTTCCGACAGGTCTGCTTCTCTAATCTTTTTCATTGGAACAATTATTCCAAATGATCTTCCCCATCTTTTCAGCTTACTTTCTACTTCTATCATGGTTATATTGATATAATCTATTATTTAATCTTTTCGGTGAGAAAAATTTGTCAACAAATTAACAAAATCTCCGCAGTCATAAAGTAGAATATGATCATTAATTATCTGCTGATGCAAAATATCTTTTAATCTCTTTTTAAAATCTTTTAAAGATTCAACTTTTATGCTAACTTCAATAGGCAAACTCACAAAAACTTCTCTAATATTTTCTTTTTCTTTAATATCTCCTACAATAAGGATATCAATATCACTCTCCTTTTCTGCGGTAAAACGAGCATAGCTTCCAAAAATAAGAATAAAATTTATTTTTTTTTGACTAAGTTCTTCGACAAAATGTTTTAAGACTGATTTTAGAGAAGGATATTTTAAAAAAAATTCTTCCTTTTTCTCATCTTCTATTATAGAGAAATAATTTTTCCCGATATTTAAATTAAAATTAAAGTAAAATCTCCTAAGATAAACTCTTTTTCCTTTTTTTAATTGTTCTTCTTTTAAAATTCCCCTTTCTTTAAGGTAGTTTACACATGCCAAAACGTAATTTGGTGATAGACTCGTTTTTCTAATAATCTCACGCACATTTATGCCGGGCTCTCTTAAAATTTTCTCTATTATTTTCTTTTGGGATTTATTAATTATTACTTGCATTTTCAACATATGATAAAAATTTTTTTGCTACTTCTATTATCAATTTAGCATCCTCTTCCTTAATACTAAGAAAATTATTTTTACGTAAACTCCATACTTGAGATTGAGAGAAATTAAAAATAATTTTCGAGGTGTTCAAGAACTCCGAGCACGCTCCAGACTTTAGTCCGGAGTTCTTGACATTTTCCCATTCATAAACATCATATTGTCCAATCTTTCTAAGCTGAAATGTTAAATCAAATCCAAAAATATCTGAAAAAGACTCATGAAGTTTAGACAATTCTTTAAACTGTTCTTCATTAATCAATTTGTAAAACTTTAGAGCAATAATTAAACAAGAATGATCTTTGCAAAAAAAGCCTTGCTTTTTTAAGAGAAGCCCATTAGCAGCATGATGAAGGGCATAATAGGCCTTAATAACAGTCCAATCCCAGCATTTATCTTCGAATTCTTTTATTGCTCTAAAAAGATCATGTCTAGATTTTTTCAAATGAAATTTATGGTTTTCTTTATCGCCCGAAATAAATTTTTTTCTTTTTTCACAATTTTGATAAAAAATTTCAATTTTTTCTTCTTTTTTAGGTAGTTTTGTCTTTATCTCTTCTATTTTCATGTTATTAATTTAAGTAATATATGTTATTAAGATAAATAACAGTCTATTTAAGCTTTTCGGTCAATAAAAATCATACAAATGAAAATATAGTCAAAAATCTTTTCGTTGAGCGTTGAGACATTGGAATTATATCTATTACCTCCAGGCATATAGCTTTATTCTTTTCGAGTCCAAAGTTCCAGAGCTTCTAGTTTGTCCCATAATCCTCTCCGATACATAAACATCATTTTCCTTTAAAGCGTCTTTAGCTTTTTCATCATTTTTTAATTTCGCTTTGTTCAGATCAATATCACAATTATCATTTATGCTTTCAGTTGTCGAGCATATTTCAAGATCAAAATATAAATAATTTGGTATTAGTTTGTTAATTTCTAGATGAGCATTTACAGATGTCTCTTTTTCATTATTATTAGAATTAATGTCTAAAATTTTATTTCTTAAAATACTATTCTTAGCAATCTCATCCAAAGTTTTATACAAAAGATCATTTATATCAGGAGACGATGATATTTTCCTCTCTTTGCTTACAATTACCAGAACACTGACTATAAGTAAAACCATTATCGTAGCTTCAACAACTCTTATCCATCCTTTATTATTTACCATACTTTCACATTTAATGTCGCAAATTCGAATTTGCCCTCATTATTCAATATTTCAGCCCTCTTTGTGGTTGAAATTATGTTAACTCTCTCTGAAGGAACTCTTCCAGTTGATTCAATATCTTGTCGATTAGAAGAAAAGTCAATTCCAAAATCAAAATTAACATTTTCTCCAATTCCAAAAAATTTCCTTAAAGCAAAATAATTATTTTCATAATTTGCCTTTAGCCCATTCGCCCTTTTTTCAGATTTAACCTTTTTTGCTAATACAGATATAATTTTAGCATCTTTTATACTTCCACTTAAAGAATTATCTATTAAATCAAAATCATCAGATACAAGAACATAAACAAATTTATCTTGACTTTTCCAGGTTATTTTCCCCAGATTAAAATCATCTATATGATAATTTATAGAACTTGGATCATCTAAACTTTTTGTAATCTTTACTCCCAATTTCTTATCATTACCCTCTTTGAGTTTCATATTTACTATAATGCTATTAGCATTGTTAGAATCACTTTCAACACCAAATATTGTTACATTAGTAGTCAAATTATCTTCAATCGTTTTAACAATATACTTGTATGATGGCTCTCCGAGTCTATAAGAAGAAGCAGGGTCAAAGAAAAAAAGTGCTGTTCCAACTGCTCCCATAAATATTATAAAAGAAAATATTACTTCCAGATGGCTAAGTCCTCTTTTTCTCATTACCATATATTATTAAGAAATATCTGCTTTATTAAATTATCCCACTGTCTTCAATATACTTATTTACCCAAGAACACATTTTTATACTAATTTCTCAAGAATATTTGATGGATAATAGCCAAAAGATAACCTTAAGAGAGATCTTAGAAAAAATCAAGCAAAAACCAGAATTGCAGGGAATAGATAATTCAATAGTTTCAAGTGCAATTGAGAAATATCTCAAAAAGAATTCTATTCCCATTAAGATTCTGGATAATTTTAGAGAGAAAGAAATAAAAATCCTAGTTAAAGATGTAAGGGCGCAACTTCACTTTATATCAGGCCAATTTTTTGAAATATCAGAGAAGGAGAGGGCAGATAATTATACTAAAGTAAAAGAAATACTAAGTTCGTTAAATGTCAAGTCTATATTAGATATAGGTTGTGGGTTAAATCCTCTCTTTCTAGCTTCAAATTATATAGAATATAACGCAATAGATATCAATACTTCTTATATCGATAAAATAAATTCTTTTTTCAAAAAAAAAGGAATAAAAGGAAAAGCTTTTTTTTATGACCTTAGGGAAATAAAGCCAATGTCTCTTCCTGATGTAGATGTATGTGTTGCATTAAAGGTATTTGATGTTATTGAAAAAAGAGGCCACAAACTTGCAGAAAAAATCATAAAAAACACTAGATGTAGATATTTTTTGATTAGCTTCCCCACAAAAACTCTTTCCGGTAAGCCAATGACTCATCCTCAAAGAGGATGGATTGAACGTCTTCTTCAACGTCTAGGCTTTTCCTTTCAATTTTTTAAAACAAAAGATGAAGTTTTTTACCTCGCGGAAAAAGTATAAATCAACAGGTTTTTAATTACATATACTCTTAGACGATAGTGGTTTTATTTATAGAGTACATTTATGTTTGATAAGTTCAATTTATTATGTCAAAAAGTCTCTAGAAAACCGCACCTTTTAAGGTGCGGTGACTTTTTGAGCACAAGAAAATCTGAAAGATTTTCTGTTCAGCAAATTTATTAAATTTGCTGCATCCAAAAAACGAGTGCCTTTTCAAACCACGGCTTTTAAGCCGTGGTGGCACATCGTTTTTTTGATATAAACAAAAAGATTATATGAATTATTATAATTTTATTTGAATATTATTTGTAATCCCTAATTTATGTGTAACAAAAGAGCCGTGATTAATTGGCATGTGTATTTAATAAGCTATTTTTGCAGACAGTAAAATTCAGCTATGACATTAAGTATCTTAAAGGAAAATAAGCAATCATCTTTTATTTAGCTAAACGCCAATCTTACTCCAGTCGAGACTAAAAAGGCAGTAACAGTCATAATAAAAGAGTGTTTAATACCTGCTTTCATTGTTCCTTCTGCAAGTTTCCCTATAGTTAGGCCTGCAAAAAATCCCTGCGCAAGTAATAAATATAAGAAAGGATTAGAAAGTTCTTCAACTGATGTGGTCTTTCCAGCAGCATCAGGCTTTGTTTTTTCAAATAATTTTTTATGCCAATACAATACTATTTGCAAAGAAAGATCTTTTTTATGTCGCGAATTTTGAAGAAAACCACGTCCTTTAGGACGTGGATGAATTCGCGAGCATCCAAAAAACGAGTGCCTATTCAAACCACGGCTTTTAAGCCGTGGTGGCACATCGTTTTTTTGATA
>JACPLS010000021.1 GCA_016186375.1 Candidatus Pacearchaeota archaeon | reverse complement strand
TAATATCACTAATCACTACCTCATTCCCCCTTCCTCCCCTAGAAACAAGTACTGTTGCAGCCGTTCCTGATGGATTCCCTAGACCCGTTTTCGTGCAACTAGTTGGTTTGACATCAATATCCAAGCAAGCAGTCTGCGTCCCAATCTTGCTCCCTGCTTCACCAATATTTCTTAAGAGAATTCCTCCAATAATTGCAACTGCTGCTAGAACTAACAAAATTATTAATACAGTTGTTATGACATCGCTTACCCCTCTTTTGTTTTCTTTAAACACCATCATTTATCCTCTTTCTTATTTCTATTTAGAAGAATGGTATTTATAAACCTTTTCTTTCACTTTGTTTTTATAAAATTAAATTTAAGCGACGATAAAAAAAAGAATTATTATTATTGTCGTCGAAAAAATAAAAAAGAATTGAAAAATAATGATTAAACATAAGTATTTATCGAATGAAAATGTGTAAATTTATTATTATTTTGGTGTCCTACGGATTAGTATACTCCAGAATTTAATATTTTAAAGTATAAATAAGCTCATCTAGAAATTGAATAATCTCAATAAGTATAATTTTAATTATACAGAACAGGACAAACAAAAAAACCAAAGCAAAATTATTTAAACAACCTTAAATTAAATTAGATATGAAGAACATAATTATCAATAAAGAATTAAAAATATTTATGAAAAGACTAAAAAGTATGCCTAATTTTCACAGAGTAAAATTTGTTTTTTTATTTGGCTCTTATTCTCTTGGAGATTCAAATATTATGTCCGATATAGACATAGCAGTATATTACCAAGGAAATTCAGATGAACGTTTTAAATTCAGATTAGCACTTCTTGGCAAATTACCAGATTATTTTGACATACATATTCTTCAAGACTTACCAATTTTTATTCAAAAAGAGGTTATAAAGGGAAAAATCATTTATTCCAATGATTCAGACTTACTTTTTGAAGTATCATATTACATAATTAAAAGATTTGAAGATTTTAAGAAATATTATTATGATTATATTGAACTGGAACCACTAATATGAATAGCACATTAAAAAGAAAAGAAATAATCGCGGCAAAATTGCAAAGCCTTAGAGAATCAATTAAATTTATTGGAGATAATATTCCGGATGACAGTGAAGTATTAAAAAACAACAGGTTACTAAAAAATGGTATTTACAAAGAAGTAGAATTTGCAATTGAAACAGTTATAGATATATGCGCTATACTAAACAAAGATTTACAATTAGGTAAAGTAGACAGTGAAGACTCCATATTTTCTAATCTTGAAAAAGCCAAGATTTTTGATAAAAATATTATTAATATAATAACTGATATGAAAAAATTCAGAAATGTTCTAGTTCATAGATATATCGATATTAATGATGATGAAGCATATAACAACGTAAATTCAGGATTAATAAATTTTGGCGAAATTATATCTAAGACTGAGGTTCTATTAAAAAACAATGAAACAATAGAAAAACATAAAAATATCAACAAAAAAACAGTCAAATAATCATTTATGCCCGAACCAAAACTCATAAATTTCCTCGCCCTTCTTATTCTTTATTTTGCCGTCAAATCGGCAAAATCCAAACCTTTCAAACTGAATGCTCTCCCCCGATTTTAATTTCTCCACAGATTTTTCCGCTATACCGTTCAACCAATTTCCATCTGGCATTAATACTCTCACATTTACATGAACAGATACCCAATTTATCTTCGGTATTTCTTTATTATCGACTGTGGTAAATTCTACTTTTGTTATATCTTTCTTCATTTCATCAATTAATTTAATATTAAACAAATGAAGCAATCTAATTTCTTTACCCTTAAACTCTTCAAAGTCTCTCTTTGATATGAAAATTTTATCTATTTTTACTGCCCTAGTTTCTTTCATATCAGGATGTACTTGAATAGAAATTTTCTTAATTTTCGGCTTATTGAAAATCTCAAGTTCAATAGGATCTTTAACAAAGGAGTATCTTAAAGAGTAAGAATCTATCAATTTTCTATTTATTGAATAAAGGCTATCAATCGGTACAGTTATATCTTGCTTATTTAACCCAATTTCAAAAACAAGCTCTCTTATGGCCTCTGATTTTATTCCTCTCCTCTTCAAAGATTGAATACTCCAAGTCCTAGGATCGTCCCATCCTATAAATTCTCCGCTTTTAACTTCTTTTTGTGCCTTTGATTTAGATATTTTCGCACCCTCTATTCCTTCAATTCGTATAAGCCCAGTATGTATTGTTTCAGGGTGTTTCCAACCAAAAATATCCCATATATATTTTTCCATATCTGTCTCAATCATTAAATCATTGCCTCTTAAGATATGAGTAATTCCTAACAGATGATCGTCAACAGCCCAAGTCATTTCTAACGTCGGCCATATTCTATACTTCTTCCCAACACGTGGATGATCTCTGTCAGAAATCCTAAATAAAACCCTGTCTCTAAAAGCAGGATCAGGGTCTTTCATATCTGTCTTCAACCTCAAAATAGCTCTTCCTTCTTTTGCATCCGACATTAATCTCCATCTAGCTAAATTCTCTGTTACAGAAAAATCCCGGTGTTCACACTCTTCCTCTTTTTCTCTCTTCTCCCTTAGTTCTTCTTGAGAACAATGGCAAATATATGCTTTCCCTTTTTTTATTAATTCTTCCGCATATTTATAATAAATCTCAAGCCTGTCCGACTTATAAATTATAGGCTTAACATATTTAACATTGAGCCATTTAAATGCTTCTTCAATTAAATTGTAAGATTCAGGAGAAATTTGTTTTTCTTTGCTTCCAATAGTATCATCCATAATTAATAATACGCGTGCTTTGTATTTCTCCGCATAAAGCGCGTTTAACAAATAAGTTTTTGCATTACCTAAGTGTAACGCACCGGATGGAAAAGGAGCTACTCTAAAAATCATATTTCCACTTGAATTTGGCAGTTCAGGAAGAGTTCTTTCTTTTTCATCTCTTTCCTTAATATAATTTTTATACCTTACATATTCTTTTTCTCTTTCTTCTGTAGTCAAAGAATTTACATCATCAACAATTCTATTCATAATAGGTAATATTTCACCAATTTCTTCTTTCTGTAATCCATGCTGAAATAATTTTGGCAGGACTTTCCCTCCTTCAGCTTTATTAAATTCAAGTGCATTCTTAAGAACATAGGCCCTTATTTCCTTTGAATAATCCCTCATCCCTTTCCAAAGAAATAGAGTTATTTAAAATTATCACTTTTCTTTTTTTTCACTTATTATTCTCGAAAGATTAACTACACTGCATCTTATATAATCCACTGTAATTAGTTATTGACTAAAAATAGTATAATTTACGATAAAAATATCTGCTGAAAATTAATAATAATTATTTCTCGCCGATTAATAAAAAACATTCGGTAAGCCATTTGATGGTAAGTATTATGGTTTAGTGTAATTAACACATAACGTATGAAGAATAATTAATTTTATAACTTCGAGCCCAAAAGTGTCCCATAATTTATTCTAACGCAGAAGAGCTTAGTAATTAATCTATTAGGGCGGTAGTCTTTGAGCATATTTCCTATGCGTGATGCATACAGAAACATTTATATAGTTCTTATATATAACATATGTTATATGAAAAAACCATTTGTTCAGAAAAAATATCTTAAGTTATATGAAGAAACTGCAAAAAACAAGATAATTGAGATTTTGTTTAAATATCCTGAAAAAGAGTTTAGCTTAAGTGATTTAGCTAAAGAGGCGGGAGTAGCTAAAGCAAATATTGGAAATATTTTAAATGAATTTCAAGAAGCAGGACTTATTACAATTGAAAAATTAAGCAAAATCTGGAGAATAAAATCTAATCAAACAAATTGGCTATTTGTTAGAAGTAAAATAGTTTACAATCTAGGATTTGTATACAAAAGCGGACTTGTCGAATTTCTTATTGAACATTTTAAAAATCCAAAAGCAATATTACTATTCGGTAGCTTTAGAAAAGGAGAAGATTTGACAAATTCTGATATTGATATTGCAATAGAGTTAAACGAAATAAAAGACT
>JACPLS010000028.1:11039-18619 GCA_016186375.1 Candidatus Pacearchaeota archaeon | reverse complement strand
TTTTATTATTCTAGGATTAATTGCCTGATAATTTTTCTTGCCTTCAAAAATTACATTATTTATTATACCTTTTTCTAAGAGTCTTTCTAATGTGTCATAAATATATGACCTGTGCAAACCTGTTTTTTCTGCTAATTGACTTGGATTTAACGGGCTTTGCCTTAAAAGTGCAAGATATATCTTTATTTCATTGTCCGTTAAACCCACTTCTTTTAATTGCTCTTCATACATCATTTTTCTTCGTTTTTATTATATATAAATATTTCGTAAGGTGTATTACGACAAAAGTTTAAGAAGACAGTTTTTGCAAATATTCTATGACTACAAAATATCTTATTGTAAAAACAGACAAGGGATATGAAGCAAAGTTTGAAAGTAGCTACGGTGCTGAGGTTAATATACCAATGAGAATAGAAGAAACTTTGGAAAGTTTAGGGTTTAATATTCTGCATAGAGGGATGCTTTCAAGAGCAAACCAATATAAAACCGTACTCAACTTTTTAAAATCGGTCAACAATGGAGGAAGATTTGACCGAGTATTACTGGAGGAAATGCTATTAGAGTAAAATAAATTATGAAAAAACTAGGAAATGATAGGCAAGGTATTGAAGGGTTTGAATTTAGAGTTGGAGGGCTTTATATATTATTAGGAATATTTCGGTTTAGTATGCCAGAAAGATATGCTCAAGAAGCAGAGCACAAATTTGTTGTTGAAGCTAAGAACACATTACTTTCTATATATGTGGCTCCTGGAGGACATTCTTATGTCGCAGGAAGATTTGAGCTTGATAGGGACAGATTAGTAGGCGGGGGAAGTTGTTATTTAGACAAAGAAGATAATTTAATTTTGAACGATTATTCTAATAATTTTGGGGCTATTCCAAAAGTTGTCGCACAAAGATTTGCGGAATTATTAATTCCCGAAGTTAATAAATTAGGACTGGAAGTTAAAGCTATTTCTGTCAACCAAAATGAAGGAAAATTAAATTATTATTGGAAAGAAAGAGGTTTTAATTAGAAAGTAAATTCTTTTTAGAATAAAGAAGCAAAAAAGGGGCATCTCACGAAACTCAAAATAATTTCTCTAATGCTTAATTTCTCATTGTAACAAATTTCTATAAGTTTAGTAATTACCCTCTAAGAGAAGTTATAAACAAACCTCAAAATCACAAATTAAAGGCAACTATCCCGATTTATTCTTATTTCTTAATTTCGGAAACAGAGTCTTCGATTATTCTAGAGATAGGTTTTCCTGTTTTTTCTCTTATTTCTTTAAGTCTTTTTAGTATTGCCGCATTTAAAGTGATGTATATCCTTTTTCTTGCCCAGAGTTTTTCTCTTGTTTTGTCGTAATGTTCTAGCATATCAAATGCCTCCTTATTATCTTTCATTATTTTCTTTATTGCTTTATTATTTAATGGCATTTTTTAGTCTCTCCTCAACTATTCTGATATCGTTAATATTTTTTTCTGCAATGGATTGAATTTGATGGGCTAACAAATCTTTATCAGCTTGCTTTTCTTGTTCATTAGCAAATGAAAAAGCAACAAACATGGCTGTTCTTTTATTTCCATCTGTGAATGGATGATCAACAAGAATAGCTCTAAATAAATAAGCTAATTTTTTGTAGTTTCCTAATTTTTTGTTTTCTTGTTTTTCAATAGCAAAGTCTAAACTTGCATCATTTCTCAATTCCCCACCAAATCCTCTATTAATTCTTATTAGATCTTGTTTACTTATATTCATACGTATAAATATACGTAACTAGTATTTAAACTTTTCGCTTTCTTACTTATATATACGTATAAAATCATGTTAGATAAGTAATTTAAATTTCAGCAATAGCACTCAAATTTGTAATAAATCAAATCTCAATTTAAACTCCTTATATATTAACAAAACCATCTGGAATTTAATTTATTTTAAACGCAATTGTTACTACTATAAACATGGGGTCAAATGGTTTGTACAGATGCTCATTTTTCAAAGAGAATAATTTGTGTAATTTTATTTCAGTTATATTATATAGAAATTTGAAGAGGTAATCTTTTATTTATCTGAGAAAGAAGTTTTTGGAGAATATTTTGACGCTTTTTGAAACTAAGTATTCCTATACTTTTAATCTCATTAGTTTTTTGGTCTTTTCTAATGAAAATTCCTTGTTCTGGTTCTTCAGTATAGCACTTTGTAGGTTCACCAAAGAAGATCTCTAAAAAATCTCCTTCTTCATTATAGCTTATTTCATATGTGTTGTTTTCCATTTTTATCTTATATGAGGTTTAAATTGTGCTGTCAAAATGAAGCCATCTCCATTTAAATATTTAACTACAACTTGAAGAAATTTTTCATGAGAAGAACGATGTTTATAATACTTATAGAAGTATTTGATAGTTTCATCTATATCATAAACTTTAATTTGGTCGTGGGTTTTTAAAGTTTCTTCGATAATATCATAATTATCAACTTCTGGATGTTTTTTTCTTATATGAGACCATTGTCTTTTTGTTAATCTTATTTTTTTACCGTTCTTGTCAAAAACTTCAAAGATAATATTCATTGTAGAAGCAATGTAATCATTGTTTTAAACATTTCTTTGTTCAATTGTCGCTGATGTTTCTTTTACATAGAGAAATTAATTCTCTTAATTCTTCCTTTAATTCATCATAAGATTTAACAATCTTCGTCGAAGCAACAATAATCGGACTTAAATAATCTAGAGCATCTTCAATTGACTCATCCGTTTTAAGTCCAATTATAGGAATTCCTTTAGCATAAGCATAACCCAATTCCCAGGCAGTTCCAGAGCCAATATGTATTCCATCAAGAGAAGCTATTACCATATTACAGTTTTTGAATCCCTCTATAATATCTCCTTTAAAAATCATTTCAACATCATTTATACCTTTTGCGATACCTACATCTCTATGGGGTAGAAATGTTTCTATTCCAAGATCTTTACACAGTTTATTAATCATTTCAAGAGTCTCTATCTCATTTTCTGTTCCCAGTTTACCGGCAATATATACTCTCATCTTTTTTTATAAAATCTGGTTATTATAAGCTTTTTTGTTAATAATTGATGACTTTAAATTACCCCAATTCTGAAAATAGCCAAATTATTACAGCTTTAATCATAATTATTTATTATATTATTTTTATCGTAGATATTCTTGTTAGAAGATGCATTTTTACTTTATGAAAATTAAATTAAAAAGAGGGTTTTTCAAAACCCTCAACTCTTATTCTTTAATTTTCTAATTAAATTATAGGTATTAGATATACTTAAAAATAGAGATCATTATAGAAAATTATGAAAAAAATCTGTATCATTAAATTAGGAGCGGACGGAGATGTTCTTCGCACAATGCCTATTGCTAGGGCATTGAAAGAGAAAAATCAAGATTCAAGAATTGTTTGGGTAACAAAAGGAGATATTTCAGATTTAATGCAGGGAAATACCTATATAGACCAGATATTTACTTTACCTTTCATACCAGATGAAAAATTTTTAGAACTTTATAATTTTGACTTAGAAAAAGATGCTTGTGAATTAGCTAGTAAAATTGAGGCAGAGAAAAAATTTGGCTTTTTTTTAAAAGAAGGATATCCTGCCCCATTCAATATAGGAGCAGAATATTATCTTAGTACGGTTTTTGATGATGATGTTAAAAAAACTAATAAAAAGACTTATCAGGAAATGATGTTCATGGCTGCTGAACTTAGATACCAGAGAGAATATTGCCCAATATATCTCTCAAAACAAGATTTGGATTTTGCAAAAGAATTTACTAATATGAATTATTTGCATTCAGAAAAGCTAATAGGAATTCATATGGGTGCTTCTTCAAGATGGCCATCAAAAGTCTGGTCTGAGATTAAACAGAGGGAATTTATAATCAAAGCAAAAGAAAAAGGTTATGAAATTATTCTCTTTGGGGGCCCAAATGAAATAGGTAAATTAGATTTTTTTTCTCATGAGCTTGAGAAAAAATTAATTAGAATATATAGAAATGACCCTCACAATTCTAAAAGAGAGTTTGCATCCCTTGTTTCATTATGTAAAGTTATTGTCTGTTCTGACAGTTTCGCTTTACACGTTGCACTAGGTCTTGGAAAAAAAGCTATTGGGCTATTTTTTGTAACAAGCCCTGATGAAGTCGAAGGTTATGGTTTTTTGTCTAAGATAGTCTCTTCTAAATTACCAGAGTTCTTTCCAGAAAAAAGCGACCAATTCAATGAAGATCTTGTAAACAGTATCAGTGCCGATGAAGTTCTTAATGCCGTTGAAAAGGCTATGAAAAATTAATTTCAAAACATCAAATATTTCTATATATAGCTTTTTCTTTTTTATATATGCCTTGTAGTTAATTATCTCTATTAATTCCAGGTGTGACTTCGCTCACAATAAACCTTAATCTCGTATTCCCTCTGTATGTTTGCAATTCTGCTTTAAATTCTGGGCCAATAATACTCCCCACAATATCGCAGTCCTTAGTTTTTCTTAATGTTCCTTCATAATTCTCGGTTTCTATTTTTTTTTCATCTATACCACAAATATACATTAATGTAGCAATGGTTACAAGTTTAATTCTATCAAGAGAAGGCATACGAGTATCTGATTCTAGATAAGTACAATACCATCTCCTTCCATCCACTTCAAATTCTGGCATTCCTAACATCGAATTTCGAGAAAATAGAGGTATTTAAATATATTATTCGTTAAAAATTATAAAAGATAGTAGGTAAATGTTAAGCAAAATTTTGAGAGATTCTAAAAAATCTGAATTTTATATTATAAACAATATAACTATATAGTAGTAAACAATCGAAAGGTTTATAAATAATCATAATTTCAATTTTTAGAAGATCAAAATGTATAAAGGATTAAAACCAGAATTAGAAGGAATTGTTAGTAGTGTTAAATTGGGAGATGGAGTTGTTATAGAACATCCACCAGGAGAGTATATTGCAGATAGAACAATAGGATATGTTCAGAGTATTAATAGAACACATCTTTCTCTTACAAGAACTAGAGAACCAAATTTTTTTCCAGAAGGATTCTTTGGACACTTTTTATGCAAAATAAGAAGAGAATATATGTTTTTTGAAAATATTAGGGTTGTTGATCCTTTTAAAACACCCTAAAAACAGAATAGATTTTTCCTAAATCTAAACATTTAATAAATTTATAATATATTACATTAAAAATAGCAATATATTAAAATCAACTCACTTTTTTAGCAGCTAAACATAAAATGTCGTTATATGCCTCTTCATTAACTAAAACTGCAATAAATTCTTCATCCGACACATGTTTACCTGTAAAATCCTGTGCGATAAGTTGGTCTTTTTGTACTTTTTCAAAATTATTTATTAATATATTGTCTTTCTTTTTTTTCACAATTTTAAATACTTCATAAATTTCAATGTTTTCTGAGTAATTTTTATTTTCAATCAAGTTATTTATTAAGTTTGACACTTCATCTATATTTTGAACCCTATTATGAGGTCCAACTTCTAGGCTAATCCCACAATCAACAAAATCAATTAAAGCCCTACCACTAGCGATAGATTCTTTCATTATTACTAATTTCTTCAGTCCCAGTTTTTTAGCTAATTCTATATTGTCTTTGTTAGGATCTGTAATAATTCCAAATAAAGGACAATTATTAGAAGATGAATGCAAATCTATAACGTAATCAAACTCTTTTAATTTGTTGTATAAACCATAAGCTAGTTTATCTTCATGTTTTCCAAATCTATTTCCTGGAAAGCACCTATTCAAGTCTATATCAATAAATCTTTTGTTCTCTTTTAGAGCCTTTTCATTTCCAATAAAGAAAGGGATAGAGACTGGAAGTTTTTTTACAACTTCCAGTCCATAGGGTTCTGTTCCGTGCAAACAACAAACAACTGCTATTTTCATTTTGCTCTACCTAGCCCAATGCACAAAAGAGCATCTCCCCTTTCAAGTTTTAAGCCCAGTTCTTTTTTAAAAAAAGAAGTTACTTTAGGGTGTGTTGGTTCCTCCCCGTAAAGGAGGCTACCATAATATCCTCTGACAACTCCTTTTTCATTTATCTCACATTTCATGCATTCTGCTAGTTCTCTTCTTATTTCCTTTATCGCAGAAGGCATTTCTTTATTGTTTGGATATGTTAAAGAGCAATACTTCTGCAATGCTCTATACATCCTAGGGTTTTGCGTTCTAAGACAGACAGCATATTCTCCATTTCTGACCACGTCAGTCATTTTAGAAAAAATGCCTTTTCCTTGTGTTTCTGGTTCAATAGCTATTCCTTCCACAATTAAAGCTGGAATACCAGACAAAATTACAGAATTATAGCTAGCCATTGCTAAAACTCTATTTTGTTCTTCAGCTAAAAAAACAATTTCAGGAGAAGTAACATGCAAATAGATGTCTTGATAATCCATTTGCTCCCTTCCAAAAGCCCTCCTTACAACTTTTACAACTTCTTCAAGTTTTTGCTTACCTTCATTGTCAAAGTAAGACTTTGGCTTCTCAATTCTTTTTATTGAAACGCCAATTAAAAGCAGATAAAACTTCTTCCATACTTCCTCCAATAGATTTAGTTCCTTCTTCGTTTGTTCTCAAATTCATTGTATTTTCTCCCGCCTTTCGGCTAAATTTATCTGAGAAGAAATTAATGTCCTAAAGCTCAAGCTAGAAAAATGAATTAGTATTCTAACGCCACCGACATGATGCTTGATGCATGAATTCAAGTCAGAAAAGAACTATTTAAATCTATTGTCAATAAAAATCAAGGCGTAATATACTGCCCTTTTCGTAGCAGAATGTTTATCAGTTATCCGCTAATAAAATCTGGCTTTTCTTTCTTTGGAACTGGAGTTTTATGAATATGCGCGAACTTCGGTGTCGCTATGATGATATTTTCTCCAAAACCGGCAATAGAACCTTCTATTGCATCAACCGTCTTCTTTATTTTTGCTATTGCCCTCTTTAGTTCAATAACATCTTTAGTCTTCAAAGTTTTAATATCAATAACGGCAATTGTATAACCTTCCCTTATCGCATTAAGTATATCATTTATATCATCAAATTGCCTAAGGACAAAAGGTTTCACTATTATCTTTGTTTCAGACGGTTCTTGTGAATTTAGGTCTATTTCCACATATTCATCGCCTTCTTCTTTGCCAAAAAGCTTCTTTAAACTCAATCCCATATAAAAGCATTACAAATCTAGTTTATAAATATTACTGTAATTTTTAATTAACTATTGTGTAACGTATTTTTTCAATTTTTATACTTTTTATTGGATATTTTTCTTGTAATTTTCAATTGCAAGATAAAGATTTTTATGATTTTAATCTGTCAAAAGAAATGATTCTTGTCCAGTGAAAGATTATCTCTTGATATTAACTGAAGAAACGACATCTGCCCTAGTTTTTCCTATTTTATTTTCTATTAGTTTTTCTTGTTTTTCCAAGGCATTAATCCTTATTTCAATCACCTTTCTTTTATCACTTAATTCCTTTATTAATGAGTTTTTTTCAGTTTTAATCATTATACCGCCAAGTATTTTATAAGCTTCATCTCT
>JACPLS010000028.1:0-11017 GCA_016186375.1 Candidatus Pacearchaeota archaeon | reverse complement strand
CTTCATCTCTAGACTTATTAAGTTCCTCAAGGGCGTTATTTATCTCATTTAGTTCTACCTGTACAGACTGTTTTTCCATCAAGAATATCTGTTTTTGTTGCTCCAGAATTTGGAGTTCTTGGACTTGCTTGCCTTGTATTTCTTCTTTGTTCATACTGCTTTAATTTTCACTATCTGTGTCCTTGGTTTAAAAAATATCTTTGAGCCACAATGAGGGCATACAAATCTTTTATCTAAGATTTTTGAACTAATTGGCTTTCCGCAATGAAAGCATTTATATTGAGCCATTCTAATCTTGAGAAAATAACATTTTTAAACCTTCTTATAGACAATATTTGATGGAAAAAGGCATTTTAGAGATAATTACAGAGGAAGCAAAACCAGACACACTAACAAGTCCAGAGTTATATAAAGAACCAAAAAAAGTCCTAATTGCGTCTGATATGCAGATGAAGGGTTCAAGGATATTTCTATACAAATTACGTTTTTCAAACTGGCTTATCGGGAGTTATATAGTGCCTTCTGATTACTTTTTGGATAATAAAAGAGTCCTGCAACTCGAACAAGGAGTTAATTTTATTTATCATCGTTTTATTTATCATCGTGCAACAAGCAGAAGCTTTAGAGATTTTTCTATTGATCAATTAAATGTAAAATTACTTGATAAACTTCTACCTCCAAATCCAATAGGAACAAAATACTTTCAAGATCACAAACCAAGATTAATTAGACATTTCTTTTCATTAGATAGCGAAGAATTATTAATTGAAATTGTCAAAGGCTTGTTATAATTGATTTAATTCTGACAATTTTAATTTACATATCTTAATGGATTTCTGATATATAAATAAGCGATACCATGTAATATGTTAATTCTAGCTTCAAAATCTTTACATTCTCTAATTAACTTTTCTATATATTTACGGTCATCAGAAGATACAATGTTCTCAGGCGTTATTGGCATGTGTGGATTTCTTAATTGAATATCTCCAAAACTAAATTTATCTAAATCCAAACCGCATTGTTTATATTCAATCAGTAATCTCAAAAGCGATTCATTATCAGTAATATCGAATTCTATCGGCATATATTTTTCCTTGTAATATAGATTTATAATAACTACTATTTAAAAGAATCACTTTTTTTCATTCAAAACATAAGCATTTCCTGCAAATATTCTGCCGGATTTTAGGTCTTTCCAAATTCCAGAAGCAATTCGTTTTGCTTTACCTTTTGGATTTAAAGGAGAAATTTGCTTTTTTCTTTGCTCTGACTCTATTGAATTATATTCATTTCTAGCTCTGACTCCAATACCTGTGCTAAATTTACCTGCTGCCTTTATTTTTTTTGTTTTTGCTCCCATATTAAGACATTGAAAAAAGGGTTTTTAAAATGTTTGTTTTGTTTTTCTCTGTAAAAACACGAGAAAGGTTATTTTTTTGCTACTTTATATATACTTAAAAAAGAAACATTTAAGTACCTCTATAAATCCGCCAAACCATGGAGATTATAAAATTGCCACCAAAAGAAATTATCGTGCCAGGAGAGTTTGATATTGCAGATGAAACTGCTCTAAGAATATACTTCAATATAGCAGTGAGAGGATATTCTGAAGCTATACCTCCGGTTGTTGTAACAAACGAAAACTTATTTCCTGAAACTAGAGAAGAGTATCTTAATTATATTCGTAATGAAGTAAGAACGCATAAAAAAAGTGGAGAAGGGCTTATGGAAATTAGAGGAGGCTCACTTATAGATCCTGACGCATATTTAGAAAGATGTGAAAAAAAAGCAGAACAGTTTGAAAAGTGCATCGCTAGATCCCCTTTTTATCTTCTTGATGGAAATCATCGCAGTGTTGCATTATCACTAGCAGGTAAAGCAATCCACGCGTACGAGCTTAAAACTCAAGACGATCTAAAACAGCTAAAAGAAATTTCGTGTAGAAATGAGATACCAGAATTTCCTCATAAAGAATATAGATCACTTAAAAGACTTGTCTATTCTTTTGAATCATGGTTAAGACATAAATTGGAAGAACTTCACATGGACCGTCCATTAAATGTGCAAGAAAAAGTGGATTTTTTAGTAAGAAATGATGACTTGCCTGATTATATGCGTGTTCACTATTGTAGATTGAAAAGGAGAGAAAGATAAGGCAGCAAATCATTTAAGCACTTCTTTTGAAAATTTCTTAAAAATAATTTACTTCCTAAATCCAATCACATAAACAACTCTATTCACACCTCTAACTTCATTAGTAATTCTAGTACTTAATCTTTCAATAAGCTCATCTCTACCAGACCAAATAAACTTATCATCTTTATATAAAGTAATCTCTATTGGATATCCATAAGTTCTCTCATCTCCTTGAACTCCAACAGTTCTAGCATCTATAGCTCTTGCCTCCGCCAATGTAACATCAACATCTCCCCTTTCTAATTCTTCTTTTAGTATTTTATATGCTTCTTGAGCTAGTTTTTGTAGTTCTTCTTTTTTGTGATTTTCTCTCTCATTCATTTTATAGTATAAAATGGGGATGCCCGGATTTGAACCGGGGTTTCGAAGTCCCAAACCTCGAGTACTAACCAGGCTATACTACATCCCCAATAATTCTGAAGAATTAAGACGATTAATAAATCTTTGGATAAAGAAGTCTTTTATTTTTTAACTGATATTCTCGTATAAATGAAAACAGATAGCCAAAATAAGCCCAAAATTGCTCCTCCTAACACATCTGAAAACCAATGAGCATTTAAATAGATCCTAGAAAATCCAATAATAATGGGAAGAATTGAAAAAACTATTATTAAAATCTTTCTTAAATTATCTTTAAAGTATTTGTTAGAAAGATAAAGAAGAAAACCAAAAAGAAAAAAAGCGGTAGTACTGTGTCCACTTGGATATGCAAATCCTTTTTCCATAATTAAAATGTTTAATGGGCGAGATATCTCTAATAAATTCTTTATGATATTAAATGAAAGGGAATTCATTAGGAAAAAAATTACAAATAACTTAGAATACACCCTATCATACTTGAAATATAAAAGTAATATAATAATTATAACAAATATAATTATGGGAATTGTATCAGTTAATGCCCCTAATATTTTGGCTGATTCTATAAGATTAGAAGTCTGAAATTTAGTAATTTTCTCGTTTATTGAGTAATCAACTTTTTTTATATAACCATAAGATAATACTTGAGATAGAATAATTAAGAAAATTATAAGAAAAAATATAGCTGAAAAAATTAATAAACTTTTTGCTTTTTTCATTTTTATTTACATCTCTGACAAATTGAAAATTATTTCTTCTTTTCCTTTTTCTCTTCCTTTGCTGGAGCTGTTTTTCCTGTTACTGGAACTGCTGGCTGTCCAGGAGCTGCGGCTGCTGCAGGTGTTGCTCCTGGAGGAGCGGTCCCTGGGGCGGCTGTTGCTGCTGCAACTTTTGCTGCTTCTTCAGCTGCTTTTGCCTCAGCTGCAACTTTTGCCGCCTTTTCCTGTTTATCCTTAACTATTGCGAAGAATTCTTCAATCTGCTTCTTTTTTTCTGCAGAAGGATCTGTTTTTTCTTCTTTAATCTCTTTATCATAAACTCCTTTATCAATATCCTTTTCAATTTCTTTTGCTTCCTTATTATCAATTAAAACACCCAAAGAAACACATGTGCCAACAACTAATTTAATAGCTGCTCTCAAATCTTTAGCAAGTAGCGAAGGTAATTTTGTCTTTGCAATATTAACAATGCGCTCAAAGGCAATATCACCGATTTTAACATTGTTAGGTGCCCCAGAGCCTTTTTCAACGGAAAGTTCTTTCTTAATTAATTCAGCAACAGAAGGTGAAAAGACTTTGACAGAGAAAGATTTTGTCTTCGGGTCAACGTCTATTTCTACTGGGACATTCATTCCCTTAAACCCCTGGGTAGCTGTATTTACATCTCCTATTACTTTTCCCAAATTTATTCCTAACGGGCCTAATTGTTGAGACACGACTGGCCCTGGCTTCATTGCTCCGCCCTCGACTATTAATTTTACTTTCATTTTATCATCTTCCTTTGTTTATCGAAATTATATCGTGAATGTTCTATCTCTTCTTGAGCTAAAAAGGCACATAAATTATCTGCAATAATATGCACTTTTGCTGCATTTAAAGAGCTATAATGATCTGTAATAAGGAGACCTCTTTTTGATCTCCAATCTTGTTCAGAAATTGGTAAAATTGTACCATCATGCCTAAATAATTTACAAGAAATAAAATAAATATCTCCAAAGTTACCTCCTACCCCTGACTCAACAAAATTCCATGTATTGTCAATATTGTAATATTTGTTACCATTAAAATCTTCCATCCATCTAGTCTCAAGATTCAATAAAAAAGAATGATACTTTCTTACATCTTTAATATCTCTAGCCGGAATTTCTACAAAAACCATAGAATCTAACTCTTTCACTTGTTGAAACTTATTATCTAGAGTTTTCAAACGTTCATTCAATTTAATTGCACATTCTTCCACTTTAATTGCATATTCTTCTACTACAGTGGTTTGAGCTGTCATTTTATCCTAAATTATATTCCTCCTCTGTTGACTTTTGTTCCTCATCTTCTTCACGCCTTATAACCTTTATATTATCTATTTTGACAGTTACTGGAATAGGTACTGAAGCTCCAAGAAGAGAAACAACTACCTCTCCTTTTTGTTTGTCAACTCTTGTAACTTTCGCTTTCTCACCTTTAAAAGTCGTCCCAATTATTTCAATAATATCTCCTATTTCTATCTTATAATCCTCTGCTTTCGGCTCCAGCATATTTTTTATTTCATCATAAGTTACAGTTTTTCCGATAATTCCTTTTACATAAGGAAGGTTAAAAGCAGCTTCTTCTGCAGACTCTCTGTCCGCTGCCTCCAAAATCACATATCCCTTTAATCCATGCGGCCTGATTATGGCATAAACATTAAGCGTTTTCTTCTCGGCTCTTTGCGCCATCATTTCAATTGCCCTTTCTTCTTTATTTGATGTTACTTTTATAATGAAGATCATTTTTATGCTCCGCTACTTCCTTAATCAATAGAAGTAGACAATTAAATTGAGATAAAATGGGTTTTTAAAAGTTTCTGCTGGTGAAGCCTTGTGTATTTGTCAAGAACTCCGGAATAAATTCCGGAGCATGAACGGAGTTCTTGAGCATGTCAGAAACAGAAAGTTTCTGAGCATCTCGAAATTCAAAGAGTTTCTCAGCCTAGAAAATTATTTTTGCTTTCTCTCAAACTTAAGTAAGGAGTTTACGCAAAAATAATTTTCTTAGTATTAAAAATCTTTCATAATTTTATCTGCATTTACTTTTGATAAAAATACCATAATAATTTTTTCAGTCGCTATTTCTTATTATACTTATAATAATATTTAAGAAACTCTTATTTCACTTTTTTAGATTTAAAATCTTTTTGTAAGTCTCTTTATTTGTTAATTTATTTTTCTATTACAAAAATCAAATCTTATCCAATTTTACAAGATATTCTTTAATTCTTTCAATTATTTGTGGAATGAGAAATTTTTCAATTTTTCCTTCAAAGATTTCTGAAATGGGGGCAAACTCCGACACCCTGTATTTATTCTCTTGCTTATCAATAAGCAGGGAATCCCTTAGTCTTTTTAATTGCCTTCTAATATTAGATTCTGCAAGGCCTCTGCTTTCTAATGAATTTTCTTTCCTAAGTAATTCAACTTTATCTCTTATCTCAAAAGATGACAGCCAGTTTTTCTGTTTTCTCGCATCTTCAAGAACAAGCAGGATATCGACGATAATGTCTCTGGAATCACCAGGCTGAAGCATTCCAAGACTTAAACAGACTTTTCTAACAATATCTCTTTTTGATGAATCATATGGTTTCTCGTATCTTCGGATAGTGATCTCACTGAGAGGAATTTCCTTTACCATATTAAATATAGATAATGAGAGATTTTAAAGTTATTTATCTAATTGTAAACAAACATAATAATAGTTAAAAAGCCTCTGTTCCAGTAAAAAATATGGAATTAGTTGCTTTTCTTGGATCTGACAGAGAAAATTGGGGGCAAATCACTGCTCTTCTAAAAAGAATGAAATGGGATAAAGTTGTTCTAATAAAAAACAAATCAGCATCTGAATTTCCTAATATAGGATCGGTAATAGAGATTAATTCTGAAAAGCCTCTTCTTGATTTAATAGTTGAGTTAAAAGAAAAATTGAAAAAAGAGCTGACTGGTGATTTTGAAGTTACACTTTCAATAGCTTCTGGTAATGGCAAAGAACACATGGCGCTAGTATCATCTTTATTAGCTATTCCAGTAGGAATAAGGCTCGTCGCTTTTACAAAAGACGGCGTAAAGTTTCTGTAATCAGTTCATTTTTAAGAAAACATTAAAGTATTTAGTAACTGATCAAATCTTTAAGGTTATCTGGTAGAATATCTATTCCTCTAAACTCTTTTATAATAATTGATTTTATTTTCTTTTTTATTTTTGACATTACATGAGTAATTGCCATTTCTTTTTCTCCTCCAATACTTTCGCAATTATCCTCGATCAAAATATCCGGGATTATTTTTTCAACAATATCCTTATATTCTTCATTTTTTTGTCTGAATAGAAATTGACCTTCCGGAAACTTGAATTTTGTCAAAACATTCCGTATTTGCTTAATTTCTTCTGGTTTTCTACGAGAGGTCAAATAGAAAATTTCTGCGCCATATTTTCTCCAATATTGCAATTTATTAATAGCATTACCTATAGGAACATAAGAATTGTAATCATGTACGGATTCTTGTTTATTCTTAACTTGCTCGACAATATCTTCTCTGCTGCAACCAATAGCAGTTTTGTGCATGATTATCGTTCCTTCTGTGAAAATTAATAGTTTCATAGTATTAACTAAAACAAAATAGAAAACCACTTCAACATTAAAACAGCGAGAAGCGCTAGCATGAGGGCAGTTACAATCTTAAATGCTTTTTCTCCAATATCTTTCCTTTTTGTAATTCCCCAGATAGTAAGAAGGAAGAAGCGCCCGCCATCAAAAATTCCAAGTGGGAGCATATTCATTAATGCAACACTGAAACTCACGATAATTATCCACCATAATAACTCATAAATAAATATCCCAAAATCACCAATATTTGACTCATAATAAATTGCTGGATCCTTTATTTTTACTGCAACAGTATAAAACAAGCCAAGAATTCCAGAACTTCTTTGTGGAATTACACCAACCCCTAAAAATGCCCTTCCTTCTCTATCCCCTAAAGTTATCTCATAATTCATTTTTTCCTTGCCCTTAATCGTTATAATTGTTATATTATCCCCAGGCCGATATTTGCCAAGAGTTTCTCTCAAATTATCATATGATTTAATATTCTCTCCATTAATTTCCTGTATTGCACCTGACAGATTTGACTTAAAAGCAGGAGAGTTTTCATAAACTTCAAAGCCAATGATTTCACCCTTATCATAAATTGCCGAGCGCGCTATTAACTTTTCATTTAAAGTTTCTATTGTAGATATTTCTGGAGAAGATTTAATTATTTGGTTAAGGTTATTCGAATCTACTAATGAAATATTATTTATTAAATTGATGTCCTCTATGAATACAGGCTTTGTGGCGTAAGTGTTAAAATATACTCCTGCTGGAGTAAACGCAGCTATAACAAAGAGCCACATTAAAAGAACAAATAAAATTGCCACTATAATATTTGCAAACGTTCCAGCTGCAATAACTGCTAATTGAGGTGTTATCTTCTTTTTTTCCATTTGTTTTTCCGCTGGCTCAACAAAAGCCGCTAGGAATGGAAGAGGAATCTTGAAAAGTCTTAAAAAGCCAAAGCCAGTTGAATGGACTTTAATCTTAAAGAAGCGAGCATAAATACCGTGGGCAAATTCGTGTGGAAGTGCTATCAGTGCAATTATTATTATCCAATAAGTAAAATAGAAAGGAGGAAGAAAGTCTAACTTGAATATTTCAGGGAGATATGGAAGCAGAGGAAAAATTACAGGAACTTTAAGGGCCTTTGCCAAAACTGGCGAGGTTAAATAAAAGTAAGCAATCTTTATAATAAACCACATGCCAAATATCATTAGAGCATAACCGCAAAATATTATCAGGTATTGCAATGGTTTAAGTACTTTAGAATATTTTTTGCTTAATCTGTCAATTAAATTCAAACCGAATTTTGTTCTATAAAGATAAAGGGGACCTTCAATGCTGAAGTTTTTTCTCTTTTTATAGAAAAATATGCCAACTGCTAGAAGAGACAATGCAAAGAACACGATATCATATATAATAAAACTCATTTTATTTTTACCTCTATCCTTTAATTCATTCTAATTTTTAAACTTATCATTTATTTTTTCCTTATGGGTCGAAAGGTATGGCTTCCGCATCTAGGGCATTTTACTTTTTTAGCAATTACCCTTGTTGCCTGGGTTCTAACTTTTTTTGAGCAGTCCCTGCAAATGAAAACATTCGCAAACATTCTTTGTTGAGCTATTGGTATTTTAGCAGCCATTTAGAACACCCTCATTATAGCTTTCTTGCCTTCTATATCCCAATATTCAACTTGTTTTTCCGGAGCAATTTGATCTTTTAATTCTTCATTGAAAGGAACATCTAATGTTTCGAAACTTTCCAGATCCATTACCGAAGCACTCTTTTCAGACAAAGTCAAAACCTGCGCTCTTTTCTTTTGTATCATAGGCACTTCAAAGCGAGTACTTCCAGGAATAGCATTAATTTTCTTTTTTCCAGCAAATATTTCAATAGCTTCAATCCTACACTTACTTGCGCCATGCTTTCCAGTTTTACTTATGTTATTAGATCTAACAGTACAAGCTTCCCCATCAATCATTATAGTTGTTCCTGGCTTTGCTCCAGTTGCATCAATTAGTCTTAGCATAAGACAAGACAGAAAAATTTGTTTATAAACGTTACTACTAGTGTTATTTTCATCACTCTTTTACAATTACATAACTTTAAAATGCACCATAAACTTTTTGAATAGGGAAATATAATTATGTTAAGAAAAAAGGTATTTAAGTTGATTAGAACTCTGTTGACTTCCGCAACTATTACTCTTTCATCTTTTAATTCTTTGGCACAGGAAAATCAAGATATTTCAGAGAACGGGCAAGCCTATACAGAAAATCAGAAAAATCAAGAAAGCGGTATATACAAGATGAATTTACTTTATGAAAACCCTTCATTTTTAGTTGATAATATTAGGGCCAGCGAACTTGAAAATTCTTTTCAAGAGAGTTTTTATGATTATTTTACAACAAGAAGACAAATAACACTTGAAACGTTTGAACAAAATAGACAAAGATATAATCACAGAGTTAATAGAATGGCAAGAAGAGCATTAGAACATGGATTTGGAAATTTCCTGCTAACTTCTGAAATTGGGGAATATTTAGATGACCAGGCTTTAAGATTAGAAGAAAAACTTAATGCCCAATTTCCGAAAATAATGTTAAATCTAAACGGTGATAAAAATCTTGAATTTGAACCAGACTTCGGTATAAAATTTAGAATTCCAAACACTTATGCTTATGCAAAAATAAATATTAAGTACAATGACGAGGGAGATATTGCTCGTGCAGAATTAAGGGCATATCCATTTTGGCTCGATGCAAAGCTAAAGACTAAAGATTTTTATGGTTTCTCGGCTGCAATGGGGGCAAAAGCAGAATATATGTTGGATGATGAAAGATTTTTATATTTTCGTGCTGGAAAATTTATTGACCCTAAATATAGAAACAAAGCATATGACGACTTTATTGGCTTAGATTTCAGAACCGGCTGGTTCGATAATGGGTTTGGTGATAGGAGTAGATTTGGGAATGACATTAGAAGTAGAAACAGAGATTTTGATATCAGAATAATTGGTTATGTAAGATTGGGATTATAAAATTAAATACAATCTAATAATTATATTTTTCTATTATAACTTTTATAAATTAATTTTAATTATTTTAATTGGTTGTATGTAGTAAGGCAGAGATTATTCGAATTAATAATGTTAAAAGGCTTTTAAAAAATTAAATTATTGCTATGAATATGATTAAGCATAAACTTCTTCCTTGATCTCAGGAAGAAGGTTTCTTTTGGTCAAGCTCCAATCAAGTTTGATCAAATTTCTAACAAACTGATTATTTAGGTTAAGCTTAAAATAATCAGATTTACCTATCCTTCTAGTTTTAAAGACAATTCCAGATTTTATAAAAAAAGAAAAGAATTCTTTAAGAGAATTATAACTAACATTGCTTTCTCTTGCTATTTCAGTCTGGGGATAGTCAAAAAAATGAAACCCTATTAAGAAGTCAAGAACTCTTAATTGGGGAGTATCTCCAAACTGCAAAAGGAAAAAACTTTTATTTTCTTTAACTCTCATATTGATTTAGATATCTGTTTTATTTAAATAATCTAAAGTTCTAAGTTTATAAATCTTTCTATTAGTAAGAGTAAAGTGTCAATAATAGAAACATTTAAAAGTATTAAAGATATAAGTTTATATGGCATCAGATTTAGAGAAAGCCCAACTAATGTCAGTTTTAGCAAGGAGTAAGGGAAATTGGGGAGGGAAGTATGATAGAACAGAACATTTTAAGAGATTTCAAAATTTAAAAGAGATCATAAAAGAACTTTCTAAACAAGGTTGGTTAATAGTTTATAATAAACCCGGATTCACAGGTATCTCTTTAAATACACAGTTTAAAAAGGAAATTATAGAATTTATCGAGAGAGAAATGCCACACTTAAGAGGAATTATTAAATAAATCTGTATATAAGTACTCTTTTATTCTGATAATTTCCATAAAATTATCTAATGATTTATCACAATCAGGCTTTGCGTGAGATTTATTTAGCTCTCGCAAAATAAGATAGTCTTCTAAAATTATGTAATATAATTCGTGCAGTTATTTGCACGAATCTTGCTGAATAATTTATCTTTGTAACTTCTCCGAAGACTCTTTTAAAAGAAG
>JACPLS010000027.1 GCA_016186375.1 Candidatus Pacearchaeota archaeon | reverse complement strand
CGGCTTTATCAGCGTTGAAAGAGCTAATGACTATGTGCGAAATCAAGACGCGCATCACGGAACAGTTTGGATAATTAAGTAGACGTTTGTGCGCGTCACCGCGCGGGAAGCTGGGGCTTTCAAGCCCCAGAGGACGTCACATGTACTTTTGATGCTGAAGGTTTTGATTTTTGTGAGATATATGTTAGAGTAGGTTTTAAGCAAAACGAAAGTAACCTCTCAATGCCATTTGAAAGAAGAGCAATTGATAAGTATATTTGTGGGAATGTAGTATATCACACAGGCAGAGAACAGTATGGCGAAAAGATTAGAAATGTGGTGAAATTTAATTAAAAAAAGCTCTCGAGCTTTTTTTGTATTCCATGATTTCTTAGCAATATAGATTTTGATGTAAAATTATCAATTTTTAATTTTAATCTTTGTTGAATATCTTCTAGGGCTTTATTAAGAGTGTTGAACTTTTTTGGTTGTTGTGAAAAAGCTTCTCTAGATGTTTGCCTTAAAATGCCGACACCAAGAGGAGAAGAGTATTCTTGCCTAACTTCTCTGAAAACTATACAGGAAGCCTGACGCTTTATTTTTTCTAGATATTCGCTAACTGCAAGACGGTTTACGTAATAAGCTCCTGTAACACTATCTGCATAAATTTTTCTTGGGAAGAAGGATTCATAATCTTGCCAGACGCCAAGGTTTTTAAGAGAAATTTCAATAACTTCAAAACTCCATTTTTCTGGCAACAATAGAAATTCATAATGGTTTCCTAAGTAATAAGCGGAGAAGACTTGAATCTCTGATAATTCTGAAAATTGACGAATTGATTTCAATTTTTCTTTTGAGAGAAGGTCATCTGTTGCTGTGATTGCCCACCTTGTGGGAACTAATTTCCTCTGATGTTTGAGACCAAGGAGCCCTGCTGATAAGAGCTTGATAATTGATGAAGTTCCAATTCCAACTTTTTCGAGTTCTAACATTGCAATTGAGGATTTTGCATCATTATCATTGACTAAATAATCTATTTTTGGCTTTACAGAGGGGTTTTCCTGGAGGCGAACCGAAGAAACTTCTGCAGCTTTTGATATTAATGGAGCATTAGAAGCTTGTTCTTCTTGTTTTGTTATTGGTTTTTTTAACTGGAAATCCAGAGATATTGATTTTTGAGTCATGGCTACTTCTTGCATAACTGAAAGAAAATTTGAGTGATGTTTTTTAATATGGCTCTGAGTTCTTCCGTAGATAAGCTTATTTCTATTTTCCAAGATTTGTGGGATTGATAGTTTATTTGAATGCCATGCTTCTGGTGATGAGAGGAGAGAAGTGTCTCCATGTTCTTCTGGTGATAGGATTCCTGTATAAACATTCGGATAATTCCACTTTCCCACGAAAATTTCTGGCGGGCTTGAACCGGAGAATTTCTTAATTAATCTGGTTTTCCCTATGAAAAACATGTGTTTGTCGCAATTCCAGATGTTGCAGATCTTGCAGAAGGGCATTAAAATGTTAATTAGATGAAATATAAATTAATTGTGGTGATTATGTTTTGTTCCATACTTCATTGAATAAACTTCTATACATCTCTGCAATTTGCTTTGAGCGTATTAAGAATCCGATTGGTCTTTCTCCCCACGAAATAAGGCAGATTGTATCTTTAACTATGCTGACATCTTTTGGAATTGGAAATTTTGGATATTTTATATGTAGAATTTTATTTCGATTTAAGAATAGAGGTTTTAATTCAGGCAAGGCAAGCCCCCTTACATATAGACCTTTTTCTTTTCGCCTAAAATCGTATTTTTCAAAGAATTCTTGTATTTCTTTATTTTTACCAATTATATATGTTGCAAAAAAGAGATATTCTTCTCCTTTTTTAGTATCTTCTATGAGAAGGTTAAGCATTGTAGTTACACCTTTAATTCCTTCAAAAACTTCTGCTTCTTGTTTTTCTCTTATCTTTTGTTTTTCTTCAATTATAGGGAGAATTTCTTTTAGTCTTTCTAACTTTTGTTTGAAGAAATTTTCTAAATATTTTGGAGGAGACGCTTGATAATATCGAATCTTCCCCTTTTTAATATAAGAGATTAAACCTTTATTTAATAGAGTGTGAAGAGAGTTATGAACTGCTGAACTAGCTATTTCTGTTTTTTCAATTATTGTTCCAACCTTGCTTACGCCTTGCTCTAAAAGTGCAAGATATACTTTTATTTCTCCTTTACTCAAACCAAGTTCTTCTAAAACTGAAAAATCCATACTTTTTTATTGAATTATATCTTTTTATATTTTTCTATAGCTCTCTAAAAATAGAGAGTTAATATTTAAATATATCTTATTTATAGTAATTATATAGTAATAACTTATGAGGAAGAATGATAAAGAAAGGAGAAAAAACTAAAATAAAAGAACGATTATTTCTTTTAGCACTTGCTGGAATTTTAACTTTTTCAGGGTGTAGAAGGCGAGAACTCGTTGTAGAAAAAAGATTTAATTCTAATGAGACAGTTTACATTGTAACGCCCTATATTTATTTTAAAAAAGCGGAATTTCATGATTTAGCAAATGATCATCATTTGGATTATATTGTATTAGAAAGTAAAATTTATGGTGAAAAAATAATTAGAGAAGGAGATTATAGTTTTCCTAAATATGATTCTGATTTTTATAAAATAAGGACGGATATATATAAAAAACGAAATTAAAAACAACAAAGAAAGGTATTTTGGCACTTGTTTTATTAGGAGTTTTGACCAAAGAGACTATAGGAGCTGAAATTGCTGGAGGAGTTAGCTCTTATTATGATACAAGAGGCATGCCAACAGCTTCAGTAACTTTGAGTGCACCTACTTTACCTTTAGGAACTAAATTTTTCGGTTTTACAGATTTTTTCATGAGCAAAGAAGACAATGCACAATTTGATAATGCTTATGGCGAATATAAACTTTCAAAGACAGTTTGGCAAGGAATTAATATTTCAGGAGAATATAATAGAGATTTTTCTTATCCTAATGGAATACATCGTTTAGGTATATCATATGAACCAAATCTTTCTAAAATTATGAAAAATGGGTTTTTTGGTATGACGTTTTATCCATTTGCAACAGAAAATGATGGAGCACAGGTGGTTTTGTATGGCAACAAGAACTTTAGAAATGGTGATATGTATATAAGTGGTTTTTTTGATTATAATTTTAGACCAAATAATGTTGTGACCGAAGTTCAATTAGGGAAACGAATTAAGAAAGATTTTTACTTTGTTGTGGAAGGAAGATATAATGGATTTCAAAAAAAAGACTCTCTCGGAGTTGGTGTAGGCTTGGAAATAAAGTTCTAGCCAGGGTTTTGATTATTAATTAGAGTTTGAGTTGGCAATTCATTAGCTTTTTTATCAGTCACAGGTGCGAGGATGAAATGTTTGACTTTATGAAAAATCCATTCTGCCCATGGCTTTTTGGTGAAAAGGCCGATAGAGAGAATTAATTCACCTAAACCGAGAAGAACTCCAATAATTATTCCAAATAACATTAAAAATGTTAGATTTATTACTATTGAGAGTTTAATTATTATATAAGAAAGAGCAAGCCAGACAATACCTCTTAACATTATAAGAGAAGAGATAGATTTGTGAAATGCTATTGGTGCATCTGATGGTTTGTCTTTTTTTGTTTGGACAATTATCCAACCTATAATTGACAGAATTACAAGAAAAATTAATAGAGCAAAAAGAATATAGAATAATTTATAATTAGCCGCAAGAATTGTAGTGTCTATTTGGATCATAAATAAAGAAGGAAAGAGCAGTATAAATATTTTTATCCTTTCAGATCAGAGATACCAAGAATAATGAAAAGAATTCCTATTGCGAAGATGAACCAGATAACTCCACCCTTCAAAACTGTCCAGGCAGCACTAAGGAAGTTCCATTTGGTGCCCCAGCTTTGTGAATAGAAAGATAAGATAATTACTCCTACAACCAAAATCAGGCCTAATAAAAGTTCAGTCCATTTATTCATAATTTTTTTATTGAAATGATGTATTTAAATATTTCTCTTCAATTTAGTATACAATTTGAGTGGTTAAAAATATGGAAATTTTTATGATTTGCATAAAAATTAAATACAACTTAATTTATATATTGATTTGTTAATTTATAAAGATGTATAAAATATCAATAGTTGGATTAGACAATACTGGAAAAAGCTCTGTTGTAAATGCCCTTGAAAAAATAGAAGGTATTGACACAATTCGTTTAAGTTATCACGGAGATAATGTTTCAGGAATGTCAAGATTTTTCGCAAGATATGTTAATAGATTAGTATTATTTGGAGAAATCAATAATTTAAAGTATTTTACCGGGGCAGCATATTTTACCTATTTGTTTCCTTATTTCTTTGAACAGAAAGTAAAAAAATTATCCAGAGTTTTAATTTCAGATCGAGACCCTATAATAGATACTTTATGCTATTTTGATTTTTATTTAAATTCTGGTTTGCAAATGCATGCTAAAAAACCCTTAAAATTCTTTTTAGAAAATCTATTTTCATATCCAAATTCCTTCATTTATTTTGACATAACACCAGAAATTTCAAATCAAAGAAATAATAAATTTAAACAATTACATGATGGATTGATTTACTTATCTCGTTTGAAAGATTTATTTGATGAATCTATGTTTAATGTGGAGAAAAAAGGAATTCCAGTAATTAGAATTAACGTAAATTCAAAATCATTAGAAGAAATAACTGATGAAGTTAGATTTTATGTCAAAAAGTCTCTAGAAAACCGCAGCTTTTAAGCTGCGGTGACTTTTTGAGCATCCAAAAAACGAGTGCCTGTCACAAACCGCAGCTTTTAAGCTGCGGTGGCACATCGTTTTTTTGATATTCAGAGGTTTTTATAATCAGTTTTTTTTACAAGTTTACAGCGAAGACTTCAATTATAATTGAAGTCTTCGCTGCGTTTATAAAGAACTAAATTCTAAGTGAAATATGAGAGAAGAAAAATATCTGAATGTTGATTTGAATGACCCGAGATCTGCAGCAATTGCTGAAGTTATGACTAATAAAACTTGCAAAAAGATTTTGGATTTAATAGCTGAAAAGGAGATGAGTGAAAGTGATATTTCTTCATTATTGAACATTCCTCTTAATACAGTTGGTTATAATATTAAGAAATTACTTGATGCTGGCTTGATAGAAAAATGTAAGAATTTCTTTTGGAGTGTAAAAGGAAAAAAAATTCCTACTTATAAATTGTCAAATAAGAAGATTATAATCAGTCCACGAAGACTTGTTTCTGCTGCTCCATTGGCTTTGTTTGTTGCTGTTTTGGGAGCAATATTAATAATTGCTTTGCTGGGTTCACAAGAAAGAATTGAGAATTTGAACAGTGATAGTAATATGAAACAGTTTAATTCTTACAAGGAACTAGAAAAATTTGTAAATGAAAGAGAAGAGGCTGCTAGAAATATTGGAGGATATTATGGAACAGCTGAAACTTTTGCTGGTGGAGTTGGAACAGAAGTGGCTAAGGCAAGTGCTTCTTCAGTTTATTCTGATTCTGAAACAGGAACTGCAGATTATTCAAAGACAAATATACAGGTTGAAGGAGTTGACGAACCGGATTTTGTAAAAAATGATGGAAAGTATATTTATTTATTGAATGGAAAGAAATTACTAATAATTGATGCTTATCCTGCTGAAAGGATGAACCTTGTCGGGGAAATTGACTTTAATGATAGTATAAATATTAGAGATATTTTTGTCAATGGTGATAAATTGATAGTATTTGGAAATACTTATAAATATATGTCCTATCTTCCTGAATATGCAGAAACTAAAGATAAAGTTGCGAGCAGCGGGATGGTTGCCCCATGTATTGGAAGAGAATGTGGGGGATACTCTGAGGAAAAAACAATTATATATGTTTATGATATATCTGATAGAAGCGGACCAGAACTTGAGAAAAATATATCGATAAAGGGCAATTATATTGATTCTAGAATGATTGGAGATTATGTATATGCTATTTCATCACAATATATTTATGGAGGAAGAGATATTTATCCTGTTTTAGAAATAAACGGGGTGGAAAAAACAGTGCCTATTGGCGATGTTTACTATAATGATATTAATGATGGGCAATTTGTATTTACTAATGTCGTTGCAATGGATATTGAAAGCGGAGATGTTTCTAATAAAGTATATTTAACAGGAGCAACTGGAACGATATATGTTTCTCAGAATAATGTTTATCTGACATCATTAAAAAGAGCTTCATATAATGATTATAACAAAAGAATTGTGGAAGATGTTATATTGCCTCTTTTACCATTAGAAGAAAAGGAGAAAGTTGTTGAGATTATGAAATCAAGTGAATCCGACTATGGTAAATTTAATTTGGCGATGAAAATTACCAAAGATTATTCAGATTCCTTAAGTGGCGAGGATAAGAATGCTTTTGACCAAAGGCTTCAGAAGGAGTTGGAAGCGTTCAAATTAAGAATAGGGAAAGAGAGTGAGAAAACTGTAATTCATAAGATTAATATTGATAAGGAGAGAATAACTTACGAGGGAGTTGGAGAAGTATTTGGGCATGTATTAAACCAGTTTTCAATGGATGAATTTGATGGGAATTTCAGAATTGCGACTACTACTGGAGAAGTTTGGAGCGGAAACAGTTTAAATCACTTATTTGTTTTAGATAAAAATATGAAAAATGTTGGAAGTGTTGAAGACCTTGCTCCAGGAGAAAAGATTTATTCTGTAAGATTTATGGGGAATAGGGCATATATTGTTACATTCAAGAAAATTGATCCATTTTACGTTGTTGATTTAAGTGATGGCGGTAATCCGAGAGTTTTAGGATATTTGAAGATTCCTGGATATTCTGATTATTTGCATCCTTATGATGAAAATTATATTATTGGAATTGGAAAAAATGCCCGCGGAGGAGGAGAAAACTTTGCATGGTATCAAGGGATAAAAATCTCATTATTTGATGTAAGTGATGTTGAAAATCCTCAGGAAGCTGCAAAATTTGATATTGGAGACAGAGGAACTGATAGCTATGCTTTACAAGACCACAAAGCATTCTTATTTGATAAAGAAAGGAAATTGTTGGTATTGCCAATTTTGTTGGCTGAAATTAACCAGAATAAATACAATCAACAGGGATGGAAAGAAACTCCTGAAGATGCGAGATATGGGGATGTAATTTGGCAAGGAGCATATGTTTTGAATATTGATAATGATGAAATTAGTTTGCGTGGAAAGATTAGTCATTTTAATGATAGCGAGAAGAAAAATGGGCCTGCTAAAGATGAACCAATTGGAGCTGAGAGAAAAGACTGGCAAGGAAATGTCTGGGTTAAACAGGGGGAAGATGTCTGGAAGACAAATGCAAGTGGTTATGAAAATACCGGGTGGGGAAATTATATGATTGATAGCCTTCCAGGAGGTTTTTCCTATCAGAGAAATTGGTATGATGATAGATTTTCCATCAAGAGATCTCTTTATATGGATGATGTTTTATATACTGTTTCAAGTGGAAAGGTTAAGGCTAATAATTTGCAGAGTGTTGAAGAGATTAAGAGTGTTGAAATGCCTTATGATGATTATACTGACAGGGTTGTAATATACTGATGTACTAAATAATACCATAAAATGGTAAAGTTTATAAAGAGTTATACATATAATACCATAAAATGGTAAAGATAGATACTCTATTAAAGGAGAAAGTTGTTTTGACTTATTTAGAGAAAATTAAGGGACTTTTTGAGGAGGTACATTCTAAATGATAGATATATTTAATTCTAATATAGTAAAAGTCTTGACTATTTTTTCTATTTCTCCTGGTTCAAGACTTAATAGAAAGAATATTAAAGAAAAGACAAATATACCTAATATTGTTTTAGATAAAATCCTTTATACACTAATTAATCTCAATGTTTTAATAAAAGAAAAAAATATATTTTCAATTAATCACAAAAATAGAGAAATTAATGAAATCTTAAAGTTTTTATATGAGAAATATTCCACATTTAAGCAACTTCAACTGAAGGAATATTTTCTTATCTTAAATATTAAAGATGCTTTTTTAGCTGTAAGAGAAATAAGAGATGTTTATTTGTTTGGCAGTTATGCTAAGTTAATTTTTACCACAAGTTCCGATATAGATATTGCGATAGTTTCCAAACAAATAAATAAAAGAGAAGTTGAAAAAGTAATTAGAAAGATAGAGAAAAAATATAAGAAAAAGATAGAAATTCATTATTTTACAAAAGATTTCTATAAACATAAAAGGGATCCTTTGGTTAAAGAAATCTTGCAACATGGCATTAAGATGATATGAGACAATTTCGAAATGTTTAAATATATATTCTCTCATTCTCCTATTATGAAAAAAGAGGTTTTCGGAATTATTTTTGTTGTGGGATTATTTTTTATTTTAAGTTTGAGTATTGTTTCTGCTTTTAGTTTTGGTGATTGGATTAAAGGTATTTTTGGAGGAAATAAAGGAGTTACTGGAAATGTTGTTGATAATACTCCTATTTATAATTCAGTTTATTGTGCTGATAGTGATAATGGAATTTATTCAACCAAAAAAGGAACAATATCTGTTTCTGGTAAACAATATACAGATCTTTGTTATAATCTAAATAAAACTGTTTTTGAATATTATTGCTCTGGATCCACCTATAAAACTGAATATATTAATTGTCTGTCTGATTATTATTGTTCAAATGGAGAGTGTAAACCTCCTTTGCCAATAGGAAGCCCTATTGGTTCATGTCAGATCATTAATATTCCAGGAGACTATTATTTAGAAAAAAATATAAATTTTTGGATTTCTGACCAAAATAAATTTGAGGGCAATATTGCTTGTATTGTTATAAATTCAAGCAATGTAAATTTGAATCTAAATGATAAGAAGTTATTTAGTAAGGATAGTAAAGGTATAGCTATAATGTCATATGGCGCAAATAATACTAAAGTTTTTAAAGGATCGATCATAAGCAATAGTAATGCAATATATTTATTTTATGGATCGTTTCACACTATAACAGGTATTTCTTTTTATGAACAAGAACCTGTTTCACAATTCGCTTCTAATCAAATTGTTATTTTAAACAATACATTTTCTACTATGCTTTCAGGGAACACATTTAAAAAAATAACAAGAAATGGCGTTAGTATTAATTTATTTAAGGCAGATCGTAATGATGTTATTAATAATACATTCAATCATAAATTTAATAATGGATATGGTTTGAATATTATAAGTTTGATGGGATTAAATAATATTAGTAATAATAAATTTAATAATGCCTCAATAAATATAGAACCTTTTTATGAGAGTAATAAATATTTTGAAAGCAAAGGTAATTTTTTTGTTAGCAACACTCTTTATAATTCATCAATTTATTTGTTACGTAATGAACGTGATACTATATCATTTAATAATTTTCTTGATAACGGCGTGATAAATTTAATTTTAAGTAGTCGGACTTTGATATCTAATAATATTATAATTGGTAAATTAAATATGCCAATTTTAAAAACATCGTCTCTAAATTCAATTTTCTCAGGAATATATATTCAGTCATCAAACGAAAGTCGTATTTTTGATAATAGTATTTATAATTCAGATAAGGGAATAATGATATCTGGAAAGGATTCTTCTTTTATAACTATTAAAAACAATTTCATAAAAAATAATTCTATAGGATTATATATTTCCAATGGTAACTTTCCTTTTAGAGATTTATTAATACTTGGAGGCAATATACGTAATTTAACTATAATAGACAATATTGTCTTGAGCAGTATTAAAACAAATTATGATTTATATTGTTCTTCATCTGAGGATAATTTTGGAGAAGATAACGTATTTGATAAAAAATGGAAGTGTGCTTGGGCTGATAATAAGAAGAGAAATTGCCCTTAATGTAATATAAAAAAGATTTATTTTATATTTACTGATTGTATTGGTGTTTTTGTTGATACTCACATGAGATTTAATGTAATTAAAGAACGAAAATGTGCAGATTATTCTTTCTTAAAATTTAAATAGGCTCATAATGTGTCTTGAGTATGTTAACACCAAAACAAATTGAAGAAATAAAGGAACATCTTGAAAGAGCGCAGAATCCTTTGTTTTTTTATGATAATGATGCTGATGGTCTTTGCAGCTATTTGCTTCTAAGGAGATACATAGGAAGAGGAAAAGGAGTTGCTGTTAAGAGTTATCCCGACTTAAATTTGCAATATGCGAAAAAAGCGCAGGAATTGAAGGCAGATGCTGTTTTTGTTTTAGATAAACCACTTATTGCCAAGGAATTCATGGAAGAGATTGATAAAATGCAGTTACCTTTGATATGGATAGACCACCATTACTCTGAAGATAATGGAATTGAAAAGAGGTTTGGTAAAAATTATAGTAATTTACATATTTATAACCCCACTTATAATAAGGGAAAGGACATTAGCAATGAGCCAGTTACTTTTTTAGTTTATAAAATAACAGAGAGGAAAGAGGATTTATGGCTGGCAGTAATAGGATGTATAGCTGATAACTTTATGCCTTCTTTTATTTCTGAATTTGATAAACAATGGCCTGATTTTCTGACAAGAAACGATAAGATAAGAGGCCCATTTGATATTTATTATGGAACTGAAATAGGAAGAATAGCAAGGGCTTTTAGCTTTGGCTTGAAAGATTCTATTACGCATGTTGTCCAGATGCAGAATTTCTTGATAAGTTGTAAATCACCTTCAGATGTTTTTATGGAAATTGAAGGAAATAAGAGTTTTAGAGAGAAATACAATGAAATTAAGAAAAAATATAATACCTTATTAGATATGGCGAAAGAATGCAAAAAAGAGAATTTAATATTTTTTGATTATTCTGGGGAATTAAGTATAAGCGCTGATTTGGCAAATGAACTATCTTACCTTTATTCTAATTTTTTCATTGTGGTTGCTTATAAAAAGGGTATGATTTCTAATATTTCTTTGAGAGGCAATAAAGTTAGGGATATTCTGGAAAGAGTTTTAAAGCAATTTCCGGATGCCACGGGAGGAGGGCATGAAAATGCTGTTGGGGCGAGGATTAAAACTGAGGACTTACAGAAATTTAGAGAAGTTTTAGAGGGGGAGATAACAAGAAAATGAAAGATGAAAATAAAAGAAAAGAAATGAAGGAAGTTGAGATTGAGTTATTTGGAAGGGTTCAGGGAGTTAATTTAAGATACATGATAAAAAAACAAGCTGATTCTCTTGGATTGAGAGGTTATGTAATGAACAGGAAAGAAGGCTCTGTTCTTATTGTTGCACAAGGGTCTGGCGAAAAATTGAATGAATTTATTTCATGGATAAAAAATAGCCCTGGATTTTCGAAGATTGAGGATATTAATTATTTTTGGAAAAAACCATTAGCAAGATATTCGGCCTTTGACATAATTAGGGAGGATAATTATATGATTGACAAGGCAAAGAGCCTTGTCAATTTAGGGAAAGCTTTGGTGATAAATGAGAAAAAGAATATTCCTGAACATGTTTTAATTATTCCGGACGGAAACAGAAGATGGGCTAGAGAGAGAGGACTGAGTGCAAGTTTTGGGCACTATACTTCTGCAAGTGATGAAAGAATAGTGGAGTTATTTGTAGAGGCGAAAAGATTAGGAATAAAATATTTATCAATTTGGGGATTTTCAACAGAGAATTGGAAAAGAGATGAGAAGGAAATAAGGGCAATTTTTAGTCTTATATTGAAAAAGATAGATAAATTAAAAGAGGAGGCTCATAAACACAGAATAAGATTTAGGCATTTGGGGAGAAAAGACAGATTGCCCAAGGATTTGATGAATGAATTAAGGAAACTTGAGAGTGAAACTAAAGATTATGAGGATTTAAATGTGCAATTAATGCTCGATTATGGTGGGAGAGATGAGGTAATAAGGGCGGTAAACAAAATACTCAAAGATAAAAAAAGAAAGATAGATGAAGCGGTGTTTTTGGGTTATTTAGATACAAAAGATATTCCTGACCCAGATTTGATTATAAGGACTTCTGGAGAAAAAAGAACAAGCGGCGCAATGCCTTTTCAGGCAACTTATGCAGAGCTTTATTTTACCGATGTTTATTTCCCTGAATTTGGTGCAGATGAATTAAAGAAGGCAGTCAGAAATTTTTCTGACAGGGTTAGAAGATTTGGGGGAACTGCGAAGAAGGATTTACATGGGAAGAAAAAAAACTTCTTAACTATTAAATAGTAACATATGGAAAGATTTATAAACTGTATTTTTCTTAGAATATTATGGATGAAGATAGTATTGTAGTTTCAAGGAGAGTTGTAGGGAAGCCATTTTATCATAATAATTTAGCTACTGCTCTTGAAAATTGTCAAAAAGAGCATGAAGCACTATTTATGCCGGCTTTGGTAGATACTAGAATTAGTTCTCCAAAAAATGCATTAATTTGGCAAAATTGGTATTGTTCTCCAAGTATAAGAGCTACAGGGAGGACATCACAAGGAAATCCTGTAGTTGTTATTGCTCATATACCTAATTATTTTTCAAAACCTAAAAACATAAGGACTGCTATTAAATATGGTCTAAAAGATGGCGCAGGTATTTTACCCCAGAAAGAATTTCAGAGACTTGTAGACTTGGATGAATCTGTAAATTGTTTTGGAGACAGATTAGTTTGGCTTCTTGATGAGGATAAGTTCAGAAATTCTTTTTCTGGAGTAGTTCAAATTGATAAAGCGTTGGAACATCCACAAACAATTCCATTTTTGGGGGGAAGAGAAAGAGCTGAAGCCTATATGAAGAGACATGAGGAAGTTTATGGAGATAAAATTGGCATTTGGAAGAAAAATGACTTATATGATGACGTTTCAGTTGGGCGTTTGCTGTTTTTTGGCAGCAGCGGCAGCGGCAGTTTGAGGGGCGACTGCGGCGCCCTTCGTTGCGATGGGAGGTTTGTCGGGGTAAGAAGAAGTGCCGAAGGCACTTCGCCAAATTTTTCTAAATAACTTTATGGTAATGCAAACATTAGTGATAAAAGTTTACCAATTATTATTTTGGCGATATGCTCATAACTTATCATCTTTTTTACACAATTATTTTTCTTAAACAAGGTTTATATATTGAAAAAATGACTTCGAAATATGGAAAATGATGAGAAAGATAAAATAGCTAGAAAGAATTTATTAAGAAAAGGAGAAGTAGTAAAAGGAGAAAAGATAAGAGGATATGATTTTAATAGAGGTTTAGATTATGAGAAGATAATTGATAATTATAAGAGTACTGGATTTCAAGCATCTCAATTTTCTAAAGCTATTGATATTACTAAAAAGATGATTGAAGAAAGGGCTTTCATCTTTTTAGGATACACTAGCAATATGGTATCTTCTGGCCTGCGTGAAATAATTAGATATCTTGTTGAGCATAGGAAAGTTAATATTCTTGTTACAACTACTGGAGGCATTGAAGAAGATATTATTAAATGTCTCGGCGATTTTGTTTTGGGAGATTTTGGTGCTTCGGGAAAAGAGTTAAGGAATAAAGGAATTAATAGGATAGGAAATATTTATGTTGAGAATAACATGTATGTGGAATTTGAAAAATTTGTGCAACCAATATTAGAGGAATTATATCAAGAACATAAGGAGACGGGAAAAATTATCTCTGGAAATGAATTGATATGGAAATTAGGAGAAAAAATAAATAATAAAGAGAGTATTTATTATTGGGCATGGAAAAATAAAATTCCCGTATATTGCCCTGTTTTGACAGATGGAGCATTAGGAGATAATATTTATTTCTTTAGTTTTAAGAGAGATGATTTCAAGATTGATATAGTGAAAGACACAGTTATGATTAATAATACTACTATTGGAATAAAGAAAAGCGGGGCAATTATTTTAGGGGCTGGGACAATAAAACATTCAATTTTAAACGCAAATATGCTTCGAAATGGTGCAGACTACATTGTTTATATTAATACAGCACAGGAATATGATGGAAGTGATTCTGGAGCTATGCCGGATGAAGCGGTTTCTTGGGGGAAGATATTGCCTAATGCTGAAAGTGTAAAGTTATTTGCAGACGCCACTATTGTTTTTCCTCTTTTAGTTGCAGAGACTTTTGCGAAAAATGATTAATTCATTAAATAATATTACCTATTAAATAATGTCTGATAATTATTTGTGGTCTATATATTGGTTCGAAGAAAAAGATCATTATTAACAATTAAAAAGATATGCACTTTTTGTAGTTATATTTTATTTATAGGTTATATGAAGGATTTTGGGTATTTAGATATAACAAAAGAGGGAAGAGATCTGGTTATACAGTATAAAATTATCCATTCACTAAAACTGGGGCAGGCCAGAAAAGCTTTAAGAGGAGGACAAAGATAACAATTACGATTACAAAGCCAATTATCTGCGTAGGGGTAAAGATGAATTTACTATTATATTCTTCATCATAACGCATAAGCCCGCCAAAAGCACCGGGCATACTTATTTTATTATCTGATGCCATATTTATTGAAGAAAAAGAGGATATAAAAATCTATCTGTGGGTTTTTTGAATTTTTTCTAAAGCGATTTCTCCAAGTGGGGTTTGTTTTTTTACTTTTAAGCTATCTTTAATTTCTGAAATAAAGGTTTTTCTTTTATATGTTATTAGAACAATGAAGACAATAAACATTGTTATTATGCTACCAAAACCTGCAAGAAACATGTCTTTTTGAGCATCCCAAATATCTCCCTGGCTTCCTAAATATGCAATACCCAGATCTCCTCCGAAAATAACCGCAATCCACCATTCAAGAAGCTCATAAACAGCACTTAGGCCCAAGACCATTATAATTGGGGCCATAAGGGCCCAAAAACCCTTATAATTGCCTACTCTAATATAAACTTCTCTTAAAGGATAAGCTAGGAGAAATCCAAAGCTAAAATGAATAATTCTGTCATAATGATTTCTAGTTATACCTAGGAAACCTTCGAGCCAGAATCCAAATGGCACTTCAGAATAAGTGTAATGGCTTCCAATTACATTCATAAACATAAAAAGATAAAATAGACTATAAGATAATTTGGAAAATCTAAACCATTTTGATAACAGAACAATTATTATTATAAAAGGAACATTTATTGAATTTTCTAAAATCCAATCAGTCCTATCAAGAACATTAAATCCAAGAATAATCCAAATAAATATGAATGATATTAGTAAAAGTAGGGGATAATTTTCATCATGCTTCCATTTGAGATAAGCAAAAGAGAAGATTAATGAAAAAATTAAAGAAAATAAAAAGGTCAGATAGAAACCTATATTAAAACTTACTTCAAGAGATACGAAGAAACTAATTGCTGTTAGAGAAAATAAGAAAAAATTAAAAAAACTCTTGTTCCAGAAGTAATATCCAAGGAAAATAAAAACAAGAGAAGCGATTATTGAAAATAGAACATTCAGGGTATATGATTCCATAATGAAAAATTGAATTAAAAAACCCATGATTAATAAAATAGGAATATTCCAATAATTTAAGATACTTTTTCTTCCTCTTTTCATTGTAAGAGATAATATTATATGATATAAAAATCTATGTAATTCTCTATTTAAGATTGATATTAAAAAAATTAAATTTGTGCAAACTCGTTATCTTTAGCAGTGAGTAAGCAAATTTAATTTTCGAGGTTGAGAAACTTTTTGAGTTTTGAGATGCTTAGAAACTTTCTGTTTCTGACATGATCAAGAACTCCAGACGCACTCCGGAATTTATTCTGAAGTTCTTGGCTTTATTTAATCAAAACATTTAAATATATACAAGTAATACAATTATTACATGACAGACTCTATAATTTCGGTAAGAATAGACAAGAAAATGCATGAACATATGAGGAAAATAGAACATATTAATTGGAGTGCGATTATTAGGAAAAATGTGCAACAATATTTAGAACAATTACAGGACGAAGAAAAATTTGATAAAGTAAGAGCTGAAAGAGCATCACAAGACATGGACAGAATAAGAAATTCAAAAGTGTTTGATGGAGGAAAAACCGGTGTTGAGATTATAAGAGAATGGAGAGACAAAAGAAAGTTTTAGATGCTTCTATTATTGTAAAATGGTTTTCTAAAGAAGAAAACACTGAAAAAGCATTATTATTACGTGATCAACATATTAATCAGGAAATAGAAATAGTTATACCGGAGATGGCTTTTCTTGAGGTCATAAATAGTTTGAGGTATAAGAAAAAGAGTGAGGAGGAATTAAAAAAAGCAATAAAAGATCTTTGGGATGTCCAACTTAAAATTGTCGCTCTTACTGCAGACCTTTTAAATAAGACAGTTAAGATAGCGCTAAATTATAATCTTACTATTTATGATTCACTTTATGTATCTATAGCAAAACTTTATGGAGCGTCTTTAATTACTGCGGATACCGATATTGTAAAACTTCCAGAGGCAATTTCTATAGAGAAAATGAAGATTGATTAATGAAATTTCATTTAATCTTAATTATTTGATTTAAAATTTCATTTTTCTTTCTTCTACTTGTATATGTTTTTCCAAATTTAACCAAATAGAGATTTATTTTATTCCAATAATATTTTGGAAAAAGATTTTCTAATTCTTTTTCAATTTTATGGGGTTTATTGTTCTTAACCCATTTTAATTTTTGTGAGATATATGAAACATGTGTGTCTACTCCTATTGCATCATGCTTATGTTCCGAAAGAAAAACATTTGCTGTTTTCCTTCCAACTCCTGGTAAGGAGATAAGTAATTCGAGATTATGAGGTATTTTTCCATTAAATTTTTCGATTAGAGTTTTTGAGCAATTTTTTATATTTTTAGTTTTGTTTTTATAGAAGTTGATCGGTTTAATAATCTTGGAAATATTTTCTGTTTTGGCGTTGCTAAGTTCACTTAAATTTTTATATTTATTAAAGAGTTTTTTACACACTTTAATTGTAACTTCATCTCTTGTTCTGGCCGATAGTATTATGGCTATTAAAGTCTGCCATTGAAATTTCCAATCTTCTGCAGCTAAACGCATGCTTTTTCCTAACTTTTTTATTGCTAAGAGTTGTTTTACAGCTTTACTTTGTTTCATTTTTTTAGAGTTATCGAATATTCTTAGAAATAGTAGCTTAATAATATTTACTTTTTATCTTTAAAAAGTATTTTTTCTGTTGGTTTTTTAGCCTTATTATCAAGTTCTTTTTTTAATTCTGATTTTTCTTTTTCTATTGCCCCTTCCAATTCAGAAAGTTTCTTTATCTGCGACTCTATATTTTCTTTTGATTCTTTTTGAGGTGATTGAGGAGTAGATGTCATTTGCCTTAATTGGGCAGCAGGTATTCTTTGAATATAGTCCATCATTGACTTTTTCTCCATTTTCAGGATAGTTTGAGATTCATCATCAATATGGGCGTTTAATAAACCCATGCCAGAAAGAATGCAATTAAGATTCCAAACCTTTTTTCCATCTATTGTCTGGATTATTGCAATAATCTTTTTTATTCCTTCTGTAATATTTCTATTTTTCATCTCGTCTTCTAATAGACCATGAATGGCATCAAGGTCGATTTTTGTTCCTTTATCCAGTTTTTCAGGCTCTTTTGTTGAGTTGACTAAGTCAAGGAGCTGCATTGTAACTTGTTTATCTAGAGTAAATGCGGCTATCTTCTTTTTTGATGGAACATAGAAATCTAATTGGGAGAGGTTTTGGCCCATTTCCAAGTCTAAGACAAAGAAGCCTGCGACCATAAATGCATCCTTATTCTTTTTTTGAAAATCTTTAAACTCATTTGATGAGTTAAGCTTTTCCATATATGGTGTTATTTTCATAAAAAGAATAGAAAAAGATGGTTTATAAGGTTTTAGGATTTTATTCAAGAAGTTCAACACCTTCTAAACCCTTAAAATGCGGGTCTTTTGTGAGTACTGGAAGAATATATAATCGCGAAGTTGCATAGATTATTGAATCAAGCATACCCCAATTTGGAACTATTTTTCTTCTATAAACATGAAT
>JACPLS010000020.1 GCA_016186375.1 Candidatus Pacearchaeota archaeon | reverse complement strand
GTGGTGGTGGAACTTGGGGAACTGAAGAATATGAAAATTTCTTAGAATGGGATGAAGTATATAACAAAAATGCTGGTTTTGCAAGAAAATTGACTATGAAATTTTTACCCTATATGAAAAAACATAAATGGGGGAGAGTTATTACTATAAGTTCTATCTTTGGAAAAGAGTCAGGAGGAAGGCCATGGTTTGTTATGGCGAAGGCTGCTGAAATTGCCTTAATGAAAACTCTTGCTGGAAAATATGAGGAAATAACATTCAATACAATTGCTCCAGGATATATTGATGTTGGGAAATCATTCCTTGAGAAACCAAGATTCGTAGGTAAACCAGAAGATATTGCTAGTATTGTTGTTTTTTTGTGTTCTGACAAAGCTAAATTCATCAATGGCGCGTGTATAGTTGTAGATGGTGGAGAAAGCAGAAGCTTTTAGTATTATTATTAATTTAAATAATTTTTTAGATTGAAATTAACAATAATTATTTAAGTTTTTACAAGGTATTCCTCTGGAACGAGAGACTTTTTATCTCTCCTGGCTTTAATCTTTTGAAGACCTAGTTGTAATGCTCCTCTCCCTTTATATCCATGAACACCCAGAGACCTTAAGCAATTATCCATCATGTCTTCAGGGGACCAAAGATGAGGGTTATTTACTACAACTTTCTCTGGACCAAAGTATGGTGGTTCATAAGAAGGAGTTTTGACATAAGGAGTTCCTGATTCAATCCTATCCAATTGAAACACTCTGAAATTATTAAGAGGAGTGCCAAATTGTTTATCTATAATTTCTTCCAAAGGAATAAAAAAAGATTCTCGATTAAAATGTCTAAATTCTCCCTTTATCACCATGCCTTCTGTATCAATAGGAACGACTTCATCTGAAGAAAGAGGAAGCCTACGTGTCCATAGTGTGCTTAGAGATGTAACAGATTCATGTACTAATGAAATGCTGACTTTATCTGCGGTAAATAAGTGTTTGTTATCCTCATATACCTCTAATCTATCATAACCAGGAAGTATTTCTGATTTTACTTCCCTTGTAGGGAGATTTAACTTGAAAAATCTTGCTCTTGCTAAAGTTTCTTCTTTTGATTCTGTTGGAACAATAAGCCAAGGATTTTTATCAGTTGTTATTAATAAACATTTATTGTATTATCATCAAGAATATACAATGAACCTCCGGATGAAGGTTTTAAAGGATGCTGAGAATCAGCAACAACTGCTCTTCCATCTCTAAATAGCCGCTCAATAACATCTATACCAAAATCCAGTTGTTCTGGTAATCTTGAAGAAATTTCCTCAAGCTGATTTATGGGAGGATAAAATAATCTAACAGTAAGTCTTTGGCCATCAAACTCTGCTACTGCATTAAGAACTTTAAAATCATAAATTTCTTTTTCTTCCATTTTATTTTATCTCTTTATTTAAGAGGAGGTATTTAAAAATATTATCGTGATATAAAGACATTAATAAGAAATCTAATATCTGACAATTATCCTCTACAATGATAGTTTGAAAATTTTTAATTATTATGTTCAAGATCAATAGAATTTATAAAGGAATTTCGAGTTGACTTATTTATGAAAAAAGCAGTGTTTTTAGACAGAGATGGGGTAATTGTAATAGACAAAGACTTGATGTATAAAAAGGAAGAACTCGAATTAATTCCAAGAGTTGCAGAAGCGATAAAAATGCTAAATAATAATGATTATTTGACTATTGTAATAACAAATCAACCAGTCGTCGCTCGAGGACTTTGTAGTATTACAGAATTAGATGATATTAACCATTATTTGTAAAGTTTGCTATTACAACAAGGAGCAAGAATAGATAAAACATATTATTGCCCCCATCATCCAGATCCGAAAGGAAAAATTGGGCCAAATGGGCCGAACAATGATTATGTTAAAGAATGTGAATGCAGGAAACCAAAACATGGATTGATTTTGCAGGCAGGAAATGATTTTAATATAGATCTAACACAAAGTTATATGATTGGAGATAGTCATTCAGACATTTTGGCTGGACAAAAAGCTGGATGTAAAGGTATTCTTGTTGAGAGAGGTAAACCGGAAAAATATAACGACTCTAATCCTGAATTTAGAGCGAAGGACCTTTATGAGGCTGTAAGAGATATTGTGTTAAAAAGATAAAAGAATGAAATTATTAATAAATACTGGAGGAAAAGGAGAAAGATTATATCCTTTAACAAAGAATATACCAAAGCCCATGGTAAATGTAGCAGGGAAACCTATACTTCATCATCTTATAGATTGGGCAAAAACTAATTTATTAAATGATATTGTATTAATGAATGGTCATTTAGCAGATAAAGTAATTGATTATTTTAAAGATGGAAAAAATCTTGGAGTAAATATAACTCACTCAACAGAGCCGTATCCTCTTGGAAGTGGAGGGCCTATAAAATATGCTAAAAACTTTATTGATGATAGATTTGTTTATATTTCTGGAGATGTTTTTTGCGCGATAAATTTTGAAAAAATGTTAGCATTTCATGAAAAAAATAATGCTGATATTACCGTTCATGTTCATAAATCCTCTCACCCTCATGATTCTGACATATTGCAGATTGATGAGACTGGAAAAGTGCAGAAATTTATTTCAAAACATGATGATCATACTGGGGCAGGAGAGTTATCTAATTCAGGACTTTGCATAATGGAACCAATTATCTTAGGGCTGATGGATAAAGAAGTATTTACTTTTGAAACATACCTTTATCCAAAAATTTTGGAAAATGGATTAGGATTTTTCGCTTATCACACTGAAGAATTTATAGCTGATATAGGAACACCAGAGCGCTTAAAAAGATGCGAAGATTTCATAATATCTCATCCGGAGATATTCTCTTCTCTATCTTAAATTTCATCATTCATAAAATCCTAATTCCTCTCTTATTATTTTTACACTGTCGGCGAAGAGTTCTCCTTCTCTTTTTTTGTGAAGATCTATGTTATCAAAATCTTTCAGAAGCTCTTTTAGTTTTTCTTTTCCATCTTCTGTTTTTATTGCTTGACGAGGAGTTTTATTTCCAAGAGCAGGGATTCTCATTCTGCACCATTTCTTATAATACTCTGTTAATAATCCTTTGCTAATTTTGACCATATTTGGATCTTTCTCTTCATCAATTTCTTCATCCTCTTCTTCGGATAATTCTCCATCATTAATAATATCTTCAGGAGAAACAACTTCCTCTTTTATTAATTTAATGTAATTGCCTATGCCATTTTTATTATCTAACATTCTTTTGACTATGTTATCTAAAGATTCTTCTGAATTAGTAAATAATTTTAGATTATCTCCTTTAATATCTATACTGCCCTGAGTTAATATTTTCTCTCCTTTCTCACGATCGATAAAGTGAGATTCAATTCTCATAGTCTCTCCTTTCATAGTGCTTCTAGAAATTTCTTTTTTATGGGCTTTTATAGCTATTGAAGCATTAAACTTTCTGCCTTTAGTATTTACATTAGTTATAATGAATAGATTATTATTTTTATCAAACCAATCCAGAATATTATTGTGCTTCTTATCTAATATTAAATATGTCTGTTCACAAAATTTCATTTCATCACCGGAAGGAGTAATGAACTCTAGCCTTTTTGGCTCAAAATTAAATATAACATCTCCATAAGAATTCATAAAATCTTCATAACTAATTCCTTTTTCTTCTTTTGCATTTTCGTAATAGAAATTAACATAATCTTTAAGTTGATCTAGAATTAGTCTTGGATAACTTTGTGCTGTGCCACTAATATAATATTCTCCAAAGATATTTTGTAGGCGTAAATAAACAATATCTCCTTTAATTGTTGTTCTAGAAGCCATTCGGTCTTTTACTCTATATTCTCTACCATTAAAAATCTCTTTTAAGATTAAAGACCACTCACTTTCATTTGATAATACTATTTCAAAGATACCTGCTTGCGTGTTATTAATCCACTCTTTAATAATTAAATTCTCTTCTTGATTAAACTCATTTTTATATTTGTCAACTATCCAACCCAATATTTTTTCTTCTCTTTCTTTTTTTGCTTCCAGAAAGAACCATTCAAAAAATGCTGAAGGATTAAAGCCATTATCTTTATCACCAAAATGTTTGTTATTGAACTTTAAAGAGTATGCATCTAAAATATCTTTGCCTAATTCAATTGATACAATTCTAACTAACTTATCTTTAATCTTACCTTCTGTGCTTAAAAGAGCGTAATATTTTTCTTGTTCTTCTGTTAATTTTCCCTTGCAGCATTTTTTGTATTTTTCTCCTGAATTACATGGGCATTGAGCATTGTTGCTTATTTTCATTATATATTAAGTAATTTGCATTTTATATACTTTGATCAAGAGAGAATATTGTCAAATAAAAAGATTTTGAATTATTATTGAGGAATCAATAAAAACTAAATATATAATCAAATGCAAATTTATTTATAAATGGCAAACAAATAAGATTTTGATGAATAAAAAAAGAAACCAAAAAGAGGCTGAACTTCATATCTTATGAAAGCAGTCATATTAGCTGGAGGATTTGGTAAACGCTTGAGGATTGCATCTGAAGATATACCAAAAACAATGATTTCAATAGTAGGTAAACCCTTTTTAGAACACCAGATAAGACTACTAAAAGAGCAAGGTATTAAGGAAATTATACTCTGCGTTTATTATATGGCTGATAAAATTAAGTCATATTTTGGAGATGGAAGAAACTTCGGTGTTGAAATAACATATTCAGAAGAAGATTCCCCTCTTGGAACAGGAGGAGCTTTAAAGAAAGCTGAAAAATACCTTACTGATACATTTTTGGTAATTAACAGTGATTTATATGCTAAGTTAGACATCAATAAATTTTATGAATTTCATAAATTAATGAAAGGCATGGGCACTTTAGGTTTAACAAACGCTTCGGATGCTCTGACAGAAGGAAATGTCCTTTTACAAGGAGAGAAAATTATAGGATTTGTTGATGATTCAAAAATTAAATCGGATGTCACTACATGCGGCATTTATTTATTTGAACCAGAAATATTGAAATATATAGATGCAGGAAAAAAAGTATCTCTGGAAAGAGAAACTTTTTTAGACCTAGCAAAAAGTGGCCTGCTTTATGGCTATAAATATAATGAAGGATATTTTATAGATATCGGGCTTCCAGAAACACATGATAAATTTAAACAAGATATAATTAATTCACTTTTTCTAAAAAAAAATAACACAATAAGACAAGCTTTACAAACAATAGAAAATACTGGAATTGATTTAGTCTTAATTATTGATGAACAAAAGAAGTTAT
>JACPLS010000038.1 GCA_016186375.1 Candidatus Pacearchaeota archaeon | reverse complement strand
CTAAGCAGTTTTTGTGTTTCCATTTTTACCTCCGATAAATTTAATTATGAGAGAAAGCTACAGCTATGATTGACAAAAATTCAGGGAGCTGCAACAAGCTCTCCCTGTCTTAAAGTAATTCAGATAGAAAAACTTTGCCGCAATTCATCTACAGCTTAAAAAGCTGTAAGTTTTCTTGCGGACGGCATAATATTAATTTATATTTGGTATTCTGGTTAGAAGATGCATTTTTTAAGATTATTTACTATATGAAAATTAATATAAAAAGAGAGTTTTGAAAAACCCCATATATTATATTTTATATGAAGTAAGAAATATTTCTAATGATTTATTTATATAAGAATAATTATAAAATTCCTAGAGATACCTTGGTTTTGCCTAATGCTTCTGATGCCATTCCTATAATTGATTCTTCATGTGATTTATAAATATCTAATCCTGAGATTGTATTTTTTAAATAGCTAATTGGGTCTTTATTTTCACCTTGATCTTGTCTATTTAATTCATTAACGGCGTCTTCTAATCTCTTTCTTCCATTCTCTATTTCTCTTCCGTTTACGATAAAATAAGTGTGATTTCTTAAACTTCCTCCAATACCATTTACTGGTTTTTGAAAATTAAAAGGTGAAGAGATTTTATATTTTTGGTCATCATCTAAATATACTCCTAGTGTGAAGTTCTCTCCAGTTTTTGGATCTCCAACAGTTGCTCGTCTTTCCATATAATCAAAATATTTTAATTCCATATACTATTTCGATAATGTGAATTTAAAAACCTTTTGTTGTATTTAAGGGATAATATATTCCCAGCCAGGTTGCCAGGCTTTTTTATTTCTCCAATCTTCAGCAAAAGCCTGTTTCCATGTTTTTCCTTTTAGAATCAAAAAAACGATGTGCCACCGCAGCTTAAAAGCTGCGGTTTGTGACAGGCACTCGTTTTTTGGATGCTCAAAAAGTTACCGCACCTTGAAAGGTGCGGTTTTCTGGAGACTTTTTGACATAACATCTAAGGCTAGTTGAGAAGCTTTATGAGCTACTATTGCAACATTTTTTCTATCATAATTCTTTTTTAAAGATGTCAAGAAATCATTTATTCGTGCTTTAACATTTTCATAACTCTCCCCATTTGGAAACTTCTTATATATATGTTTTTTTTGTAATGGTTCAACAATATCTGAAGATTTACCGTTAAAATCTCCATAATTACATTCTCTTAGTCGTTTGTCTTGTTTGATTAGAAACTTATCTTTAAAACTAATTTCAGCAGAATCTACAGCCCTCTTCAAGTCAGAACAGTAAACAACATCGAATTTCTTATTGCCTATTTGACTGGGTAATTGTTTAGATTGATTAATTCCTAAATCTGATAGAAGAGAATCAGACCATCCAGAAGAAATATTCTTTTCATTATCTATTGTTGTTCCATGAACAAAATAAGTTATTTTTATCACCATTTTTATTGATTATCTCTTCTAATTAGTTTAATTATTTTTCAATTTTTATTTTTGTGGTCTTTGACTTTACGTCAATTTCCTTATTTTTGATTGGTTTTCCAATTGATTTAGAGACATTTTCAAGTGCAATATCAAAATCATTCCTTGAAATAATTATTTCTTTTTCCCTTCCTTTATATGCTCTTTTTATAGCAATAATTCCTGCTTCTCTCGTTATTGAAGATAAGTCAGCACCTGTCCATCCTTCTGTTTTTTTGGCATAATCTTCCAAATTTATATTTTTATCAAGAGGCATGGATTTTGTGTGAACGGAGAAAATTTTCTTTCTTGATTCAAGGTTAGGAATTGAAAGTTCCACAGAAACGTCAATTCTTCCGGACCTGATTAGAGCTGGATCTAATAAGTCTTTTCTGTTTGTAGCGGCAATAATTACTACTCTTTCTAATTCTTCAACACCGTCTAATTCTGTAAGTAATTGATTAACCATTCTTTCTGTTGAATCATTTATTCCAATACCTCTATGTTGCGATATTGAGTCAAATTCATCGAAGAATATAATAGATGGAGATACTTGCTTGGCTTTCTTAAAAATGTCTCTTATATGCTTTTCTGACTCTCCAACCCATTTGCTAACCAATTCTGGACCTTTAATAGAAATGAAATTAGCATTTGTTTCTGTTGCTACTGCTTTGGCAAGGAGAGTTTTTCCTGTACCAGAAGGTCCGCTAATCAATACTCCTTTTGCAGGTTTAATTCCTGCTTTTACAAATAAATCTGGGCGCAATAAGGGTAATTCAACAACTTCTCTCAATTTCTCTTTCTCTTTATCCAGGCCTCCTACATCGTCCCATGAAACGTGTGGTTTCTGAATAAGAACTTCACGCATGGCGCTTGGTTCAACTCTCTTTAGGGCTTCTAAGAAATGTTGCCTTGAAACTTTTATTTTTTCCAAAATATTTGTTGGAACCTTTTCTTGTAATGTTTTTAATTCTGAAAAATATGGCTTTATGGATTTTAAAGCTGCTTCCTTACATAAAACTTCTATATCTGCTCCTGTAAATCCTATTGTTCTGTAAGAAATCTCATTGAAGTCTACATCTTTCTCAAGAGGCATACCTCTTGTATGGATTCTTAATATTTCTTTTCTACCTTCTTCATCAGGAGGATTTATTCTTAACTCTCTGTCAAATCTTCCTGGTCTTCTTAATGCTTCATCAATGTCGTCAGGCCTGTTTGTTGCAGCCATAACTACTACCTGGCCCCTAGATTTTAGACCGTCCATTAAAGTTAAAAGCTGTGCTACAACTCTTTTTTCAGTTTGGTCAATTCCTTCTCCTCTCTTAGGAGCAATTGAATCTATTTCATCAATAAAGATTATTGAAGGAGCTGTCTTTTCTGCTTTTTCAAATACATCTCTTAAATGTTTTTCAGACTCACCGTAATATTTTGATATAATTTCAGGACCTGCAATAGAGTAAAATGTTGAATCAGTTTCTGTTGCTACTGCTTTGGCAAGGAGAGTTTTTCCTGTACCAGGAGGGCCAGTTAAGAGGACTCCTTTTGGAGCACCAACTCCCAGTTTTTGAAATACTTCGGGATGTTTCATCGGAAGCTCCACCATCTCCCTTATAAGCTCAATTTCATTCTTCAATCCTCCAATGTCCTCATATGTTATTCCTGTTGATTTTCCTTCTCCAGAATGCACTGTTTCTGAAACAATTATCTTTGTACTAGGCTTAATTATAACATTTTCTTTAGGATTTGTTTTGCTGACTATATATGCTAATCGTGTGCCAAATACATCTATGACTATTTTTTGCCCTTCCCTTATAGGAATGTCCAAAAGTTTAGTGTGAAAGTATTCTGTCGGGTCATCTGAAAATCTAACCTCTTGAAGTGGAGAGAGAGTCATAGACTGTGCAGCTTTTACCTTAATGGGCGAAATGGCAATTGAATCTCCAATTGAAGCACCTAGATTAGCCCTGATAGTTCCATCAATTCTTATTATGTTTCTTGTTGAATCTCTTTTTGCTGCCCTTAAAGCTCTAACAATAACTTTGTTTTTACCAGTCAATTCAATAAGATCTCCTGAAACTAATTTTAATTCATCTAAGATATTTGAAGGGATTCTGGCTATTCCCTTATCTATATCTTCCTGTAATGATTCTGCAATTTCTAATTTGGGTGTTTTTTCTTTTGTCATTTTTACATCCTGTCAAATTTAATTTCTAAAATGCCATTTTTAAGTGAATATGAAAAATTCTTAGGACTTATAGAATCTGGTAACTTTCTAGCATATTTTAATCCAGAAGCTAGTTTTTGTGCCAGATATTCTTTTATCCCGTCAACATTCTTTTTTTCAATTGAGATTTCTATTGTTTTACCTTTGGTATTTATAGAAACATCTTCTTCATCGAACCCAGGCAATTCAAAAATTAAATATGCTTTATCTCCAACTTCAATTACGTCGACTGTTCTTTCTTCATCTTCTCCTACAATAAATTTCTCTCTTCTCTTAAATCCAGGTCTGCCTCTTCCAAAGAATTCTTCAAAAATGCCATCAAAGGGGTCATCATTAAACCAATCTGCCATGATTTTATTAAGAATTTTTCGTTTTTAAATATTTTGAATGCCTTTTAGAATGGACTTTTAAAAAAATATTATTAATTTGTCAGGAATTATATTTTATAGGTTACATATAAATATGGATTCTTCATATATTCATTATGAGAGAAGTATACAAAAGAATGTCGAAAAGTGAGGCAGAAAAGCAAATAGAAATTTTCTTTGCGCGCACAAATTACAATTCAGATCAAATAAGGAAAATAAAAAGGCTGGCTATGAAATTCAACATTAAGCTTGGCAATTACCGAAGACTTTATTGCAAGAAATGCCTCTCACAATTGAGAGGAAAGATCAGAATAACAAAGACGCATAAGACAATTGAATGTGAAAAATGCGAATTTAGAAATAAACTTAAAATGTAATGATTATTTTACAGCATATAAATTCTTTAAAATATTAAATCTGCAAATCTATATGGCGCATAAAATAAAAAGTAAGTTTTCTTCGAGAATACGATATTATAATAAATACCATTCTTTTGCTGCAGTATTAGATCTTATAGGCACATTAGAATTGAAAATTATAGGTGAATTAGGTAAATTGATTACAGTTGCTAGTATTCCACAATTTAAAGATGATAAAGATAAAAAGAAATACGCAAGAGATGCAATAAAAGCTGCTAAATACTGGTTTAGTGAGGGTTATTCTAAAGATTACAATATTAGAGCCAGAAAAGGAGAAACAGATCCATATGCAACCTGGAGAAGATTAAGGAAAAGAGCTAAATTACCTGATGATTATGATATTAGTGAGGATTATCATCAAGATATTTCTAAAGGAGAACAATTAATGCTTGATTTTTCTTAGGCCTTTTTGAACTTAGTTACTTCTGGGAGCATTTCTGCGTGACCTAATAATGTAGCTCTGCAGCAATATCTTTCCAAACCAAGCTCATCTAATACTGTCCTGGCATCTTCACCAGCGCCTGTTCTTTTCTTGTATTCTTCCCATAATTGACCTAGTGGCTTTCCACATCCGAAGCAACGAACCGGTATTATCATTAACTTATAGATAAAAAATGCTTTTTAAAACTTCCTATTCTTTAAAGTGTTTAAACTATCCTTAATTAAGCAAATATGAAATTATCATATCTCATCCACTAAATCTGGGCTTTCATTCTTAACAGAATTAACTTTATCACTTACTTGATAATATTCCATCTTTTTAGGGCTAAAGGGTTTAAGAAAAGATTGAAGGAAATCTATATCTTTATTTTGTTTTTTAATCCATATATCAATTTTCTCTTTGTCAAGTATAACAGGCATTCTATCGTGAAATTTCTTTATTAAGCTATTAGATTCAACAGTAATTATGCTACATGTTCCTATTTCTATTCCTGATTCATTCTTCCAAAGAGAGGCAATGCCCGCTAATGCAAATATCTTTGCCCCTTTTAACTTAAAATAAAAAGGAATTTTGTCTTTCCACTCATAAAATCCTGATATTAGTATTGCGCATCTAAAATCCTGAAAAGCTTTCTTAAAGACTGGTTTTTCTGCTATCGTTTCTGATCTTGTATTTATCATTTTATATCCAATATTTTTATCTTTAGCCCAATATGGAATAAGACCCCATTTAAATAAATCAAATACTTTCGAGCCTGAAATTATTACAGGTGTATCTTGCGTAGGGGCAAGATTGTATCTGGGAGAGAAATCTTTTTTGATAACATCTATCTCAAATTCTTCTTTTGCATCTTCTGAACTGAAAACTGCAGCCATTCTTCCACACATTATATCAAATATCAATTGAACTTAATAAACTTTTCTGATCGACGTGAAATTTTTTCTTTCGTCACTTTTTAGGCATTCGTAATTTAAGTTTTTATGTGCTAAAATAATTTCTTTCTAACACACATATTTATTATAATAGTTTTATCTTTTATCAGAGATGGAGTTTAAAAGAGGCAGTGTTTTAACATTAAATGGAAATCCGGGGCAACTTAACAGCGTTATACATTATCTTTCTGCTGCATTTTGCAGATTAAAAGAAAAAGTTTTATTTATAGACACAATCAATAGCTTAAATCTACACAGTTCTTATTTTGAAGGAATAAATCAGCACTATTATTTTAAAAATATTTATTGTGTAAGAACCCCATTACCCTATGATCTCTTGGCCAGACTAAATTCTTCTGGTAGATTTATAAAAAAGAAGAAAATGAGTGTTTTATTGATTAATTCGCTCTCCCTTTTTTTCAAAGACTCTCCAAAAAGGGACGTGGAGCCAGTGATGAAGAACATTTTAAATAAAATAAAAGAACTAACGGAAGAAAACCAGTTAATTACTATTCTTGCCAATTCTCAATTGGATAATGAACAAGTGATAATTGCCTCAAATTTCCTTTCAGTTACAAATAAGTTACTGGAGGTGTTTATTAATGGGACACACTAATCTGCCCATGCGCTGGGTGATATATGACAAAATGGATCAGATGAAAAAACTTTCTCATGGCTTGCGCGAACCAGAAAAAACTATAGCGGAAGACCTTCTTAACTATGTCTTTCAAGCAATTTCAGCAATTAATTATGCAAATCCTCTCCCTGATGAAATAGAGAATGATATGTTGTTCTCAATCTTACTACAAGAGAAAATTAAATATGGCGCAAAGATAAATGATTTTACTCTATTCATATTTTCTCTGATGATTCTTTACAAGGAAAACAAAATAAAAAATCCTAATGAAAGCGATATTTATAGACTGTTACGTAAAAGATGATGAAGTTATTTTATGGCTTAAAGATGGGAGAAATAATATAAAACTAAAGGATAGGTTCATTCCGGAAATTTATCTTCTGGCTCCTAACTTAAAATTTTTAAAAAACAAGCTCATGCGTTTTGGAATTAAGCCATTTTTTAAAAAGAAAAAGTCTTTTTTCAATAATAAAGAAATATATGTTCTTGCTATTCCTATCTATAGATTATCAAGATATCATGAATTAATAAGGTTTATTGAAGAATCAGGTAATTATGAAATTGAGATTTACAATGCTGATTTAAAATTGGAAGAAAGTTATATGTTTCAAAAGGAGATATTCCCGACGGCCGCTGTTGAGTATACGCAAAAAGAAGGAAGAATTGAATATATTTCTCCTGTTGAAATTTCTGACTGTATAGATTACATTATTCCAGACTTTGAAGTTGCTAATATTGAAGTTAAAACTGAAGAAAATATCTTCAAAACTCTTGAAACTGGCTTATTAGAGATAATTTACAACGGTGTGGCTTTTGCAGGGGAGATAAGGACAATCTTATTGAAGTTTAAAGATGCATTTAACAAACAAGATCCAGACATTATCTGGACAGATCATGGAAATTTAGTTTTGCCTTACCTAAAAAAGCAGTTTCAGAAACATAGTATTTCAATTGATTTTAACCGCTTTGAATCTGATGATTTTGAGTTTCTAAAAGGAGAATCTTATTGGACCTATAACAGCATAATATACAGAACTGCTTCAATTTTTCTTAAAGGAAGGCTACATTTTGATACAAAATCTTTCCTTGCCGATAATACTGGATTTTATGGAATAATAGAAGGAGCAAGAGTATGCAGACAGAGAATTCAAAGAACGGAAATGCGAAGTGCTGGAGCAGCTGTTACAAATTTGCTGCTCTATGAATCTAATAAAAGAAATTTCCTTTTACCTTATAAGGTTGGAATTTATGAAAGGTTTAAGACTCTGGGGCAACTATATGAAGCAGACAGAGGGTCTATAATATTTGAGCCAAGAATAGGATTTCATAACGATGTTGTTGAACTGGATTTTGTTTCATTATATCCGCAGATAATGTGGAAATTCAATTTATCTCCTGAGACATTATTTTGCTCTTGTTGCAAACAAAATAAGGTTCCTGGACTACATTATAATTTTTGTGAGAAAGAAAGGGGCGTTGTTTCAATCGTGGCAGAAAATCTAATTAAGAGAAGGATAGAGTTAAAGAGAATTGGCACTCCTGAAGCAAAGGAAAAAGCCAGTTATTTAAAATGGCTTTTGGTAACGATGTTTGGTTATCAGGCTTTTAAAAATAGGAAGATTGGAACAATAGAAATACACGAGAGTATACAGGCTTATGCTAGAGAAATTATACTAAAAACGGTTAGGATTGCAGAATCTCTTGGATGGGAAGTTGTACACGGTATTATAGACTCTGTTTATATAAAAAAACCAGAATATAAAGCAGAAGAAGTTGAACATTTAAGAAATGAAATATCCGATAAGACAGGATTTATAATTGCACATGAAGGAAATTATAAATGGATTGTCTTCCTTTCCTCAATTATAAATGAAAATCAGCCTGTGTCAAGCCATTTTTATGGAATTTTGGAGAACGGAGAAATAAAATGCCGAGGAATTGAATCAAGAAGAAAAGATGCTCCTAAAATCATTGAAAAAATGCAAAAAGAAATGATTAATGTTCTTTCTAAAGCCAGGACTGAAGCAGAATTTAAGTGCTTATTTCAGGGGATATTCAAAATACTTAATACATATATCGAATCTCTTAAAAGTTTATCTCCTCATGATCTTATAATTAGCAGAATTCTAGGAAAAGTTGACTACAGCAATAATATACCTCAAAAATTGATTGTTGAGATGATGCGTAAAGAAGGATGGAATATGCAGCCAGGCCAAAAAATAAATTACATTTTAAGAGATGTTAAAAATAAAAATCCTAATAAGAGATATTCCACTCTTAATTCTTTTGATGGAAAGATTGATTTTGATAAGTATAAAGAATTAATGGTCAAGAGTGTGTTCAATATTCTCCAGCCTTTCGGAGTTTCAGTGCAAGATATAGAGAGAAAAATTCAAAAAACTAAACAATTATTGCTGGAATTATGAAAAAAGTAAAATATCACCTAAATAAGAACCTGAATATAGTCTTTGCGAAGAGGCCATCGTTTTACAAAGATACTATTGAAGATAAGGAATTTAAGGAAGAATGGGAAAAAGAAAAAAAAATTCGGTTAAAGTCACAGAAAAATTGCTTTTACTGTGATCTTCCTTTTAATAAAGAAAGAATTCCAATATTGCATCACCGAAATATGCCATTGAAAGAAGAAGAGGCCTTCAAGAAAAGAGCAGACGTATCAATTAAAGTAATAAATGGTGAAATGAAAATAGAAGAAGCCAATATTATTTATCTCAAATTAACAGCAGAACTGACACAATATTACAAAAGCCTTGTAGATACTGATTTAATTTGTACTAACTGTCATCAATTACAGCATAATTTTTCTTATAGGAAAAATAAAGGCCGGAGAAAGCTGTAATTTTTTTAATTTTTCATAAATGTTAACATAAACTATATGCGAAAGAATTAAAACTGACTGATACTAATATAAAAGATGATTAAAGAGAAAAAAGATAATATAAAATTTGAATTATTGGATCACGCTGCCGATATTAAATTTAGAGTATTTGGAAAAATGCTAAATGAGATATTTGAAAATTCTATAGAAGCTCTTGCATATTATGAAAGTGGAGGTGAGAAAATTGAGAGCAAAAAGGGAAAAGTTATAGAGGTTAGTGGAAATGACACTGAATCTCTGCTCTATAAATTTATTGATGAACTTTTGTACCTAGTAGATGCAGAAAGGTTTATCGCTGTTAAGGGTAATGTATTATTAAGAGGGAATAACTTAAAAGCAGAATTATATGGTGATGATACCGACAATAATCAATTAGAACATATAAAAGCACCAACTTATGCAGAGATGTATATTAAAAAAACAGAAGATGGCTGGGAAGCACAGTTTGTTTTGGATGTTTGATCTTTAAAGAACTATATTATCCATCGAGGGCATGATTTCTACCAGAACTTTCATCATAGGGGGTTAAATAATGATATCTTGTTCCATAATTAATATCGTTGAGAGGAGAAGCATCAGAAACTCTCTGATCTTGTTGTTTAATTCTAACTGCTCTTGGAACTACAATTTTTAATTCTTCTTTCTCCGGAATAATTGATTTATCATGTAAATTATTTTCCATTGTGAGTAAACCCGACAAAAGAGGTTTATAAATCTTTCTGTAGTGTTATCCAATAGTGATTACAAAATTCAATCAGATTCGATATTAAGAAAACTAAGTTTAATAAAGTCTCTTTTATTGGATTTTAGTATGGGAATAAAGAAAATTGCTGATAATATCTGGGAGATTGAGAAAGAAGGAAAAATGAATGTTCCAGGAATAATTTTTGCATCATATGCCTTAATGGAAGATATAAAAAAAGATGCAAAAACTATTGAACAGGTGAAGAATGTTGCTACCCTTCCTGGAATTGTAGGAAAAAGCATTGCGATGCCAGATGCTCATTGCGGATATGGATTTTCTATTGGAGGCGTTGCTGCTTTTGATATTGAAAAAGGAATTATTTCTCCTGGCGGCGTCGGATTCGACATTTTATGCGGGGTTCGTCTTTTAACAACAAATATTAATAAAGAAGAATTTATGGAAAAAAGAAAAGAAGTATTAAACCAGCTATTCAGAGACATACCTTCAGGGGTCGGTAAAGAATCGGAGTTTTCTTTTGAAAATAAAGAACTCGATAGAGTTCTAAATGAAGGTGTTAAATGGGCTGTTGAAAAAGAGTATGCAACTCAGGATGATATTTTGCATATGGAAGATAACGGATGTATAAAAGGAGCTGATGCTTCTAAAATCTCACAAAAGGCCAAATCAAGAGGGAGATCACAATTAGGAAGCTTAGGATCAGGAAATCATTTTCTTGAGATTCAAGAGATAAATACCGTCTATAACTCGAAAATTGCAAATGTTTTTGGTTTAAATGGAAATGGACAGATTACAATTATGATTCATTCTGGATCTAGAGGCCTAGGGCACCAGACTGCATCTGATTATGTACAAAAAATGGAAAGAGAATACGGTTTTAAACATCTTCCAGATAGACAATTAGCATACGCTCCAATAAATTCTGAATTGGGAAAAGATTATAGGGCTGCCATGGCTGCTGCTGGAAATTTTGCTTTTGTAAATAGGCAATTAATGACCTTTCAAATTAGAAAAGCTTTTAAAAAATTCTTTCCGAAGAGTGAGTTAAAGATTGTTTATGACATCGCCCATAACATTGCTAAGTTTGAAGAGCATGAGTTAAACGGAAAGAAAGAAATGCTCTGTGTACATAGAAAAGGTGCAACAAGATCTTTCGGACCAGGAAGAGCCGAAATTCCAATTGCATATAGAAAAGTTGGTTGCCCAATTTTTATTCCTGGTAGCATGGGAACATATTCATATGTTCTTGTGGGAACAAAAAAAGCAGAAGAAATTTCTTTTGGTTCTACTGCACATGGAGCTGGGCGCGTGTTGTCAAGAAGTTATGCGATAAATAACCTTAAGATTGAGGATGTTGAAAAAGATCTTGCATTGCATGGGGTATTACTCAAAGCAGGAAGTAGAAAAGGAGCACTGGAAGAAGCTCCTGAAGCTTATAAAGATGTTAATGAGGTGGCCCGTGTATCTGATGAACTTGGTATCGGGCAACTTGTTGCGCGATTAAAGCCTTTGGCGGTTATTAAAGGATAATTGATAAATATTATATAAAAATTGGGATTAAAAAAAATCCTTAATCTTGTAAGAGAAAGTAAAGTAACAATAAGAAAAACTGCTTAATTGGCCTAAATATTGGAAGAGTAAAAAATAATGAAGTATAGATATGTTTAAATAGTTACAAAAATATAGTATTGTAACTAAAATTAATACAAAGTAAAAATGGAAGACAAAGTTATTACGATACGAATTGATCAAGAAAATTTTAAAGACCTTCAGGAAATTGAGAAAGAAGAAAGAACTGATAGAGCAGCTATAACTAGGAAATTGCTTGCTTTTGCTATAAAAGAATGGAAAATAAAAAATTCTCTTAATCTTGTAAGAGAAAGTAAAGTAACAATAAGAAAAGCTGCTAAACTAGCAGGATGCTCATATGTAGAATTTCTAAATTATATGGAAAATGAAGGTATTTCATTAGGTTATAGTTTGGAGGATTTAAAAGTAGATTGGGAAAGTAAATGATAAAATGCCAGTTGTTGATACATCCTGCCTTACATACTTAATAAAAATAAATAAACTTTTGTTTTTAAAAACTCTTTTCTCAAAAATTTTTATAACAGAAGAAGTTTTGGGGGAATTGGAAATGGGCTTTGAAGGAGTAACAGAAATTAAAGATAAATTGAATGATTGGATCTTCATTGAAGAACAAGAAAATAAACTAGAGGCTTTACAATTATGCAGAGAAGAAGGCATTGAATATACTGATGCTTTACTTATTTTAGTCGCGAAAAAGAAGAAAGATATTCTCATATCTAACGATTCTGCTCTGATAAGAATAGCGAGAATAAAAGGAGTTGAATGTTGGTGGTTTACGCGTTGTATAATTGAGGGATTAAAAAGAAAGCTAATTAAGAAAAATGAAGCAAAAGAAATTCTTCTATCACTTGTTAAGAATGGAATGTATCTTGATAATGTGGTATTTGCCGTTCTTCTTGAGAAAATTGATAAATTTTAAGAACAGATCCTTATTAATTTAAGCTTTTTTTACAAATAAATTGGGATACTAATAACATTCCAATACAATTATAATATTTCATATAATCATTATTTTTAGATAATAAATTGAACTTATTAAGTATACAATGTCTCCTTAAAATTAAAATGACTAATTTCTAAGAGTTTATATACTTAAAATGATTTGATAAAATATGGATACTCGAATAAAACCTCATGGAAGAGTTATGGAAGAAACTTATAGAGTAAGAGAAATTGAGCAAGTAAAGTGCTGGACAGTTTTTATATTGGAAGAGTGTCCAAATATCTATCTTAAGAGGCTGTATACTAGTCAAGATTTGGCTAATAAAGGAAAAGGCAAGGAAATAAAAGTTACAAGAATTGAATATCCCCAAATTCCGAATAGTAAAATTCTCGAAGTTTCTTATCAAGGTAAGAGGATATATCCATATAATAATTGATAAAGATTATATAAAAAAGTATAGAAAAATTTAAAAAGACAACATTTATAATTAAGTAATCATGGTGCTAAAAATCCAACAAAATTATTGGGTATTCGACACAGACAAAAATGTTTTTGAGGAAGGGTCAGGGGAAAAACGGTTGGAGGATGCTCTTAGTGAGTGGGGTAAGATAGGTTTTGGGACGCGAATACATCGTGATGCCCCAGGTAAAGATGGAAAATGGGGCGGAACCTTACATTATTTATCTATTGAACGTACAAGTAGAGATAGATTATATATATACATTGATTTTGGCAGCATTGAAAATTATAAAGGGGCTGTTACAGAACTAAAAAGGGCTATAAATAATTCAGGATATAAAGTTAGTTCTGGTAAACTTAATGAAGGAGCATTCTTTATTCGCCGCGTCCATTAATTCTTTAGAACGAGTTATGGAAGAAACTTACTAAGTAAGATAATTAGTCCAGATTTATTTCCATTGTATAATTTGTTAAAATGTCTTTCTTTAAAATTTATTTGATTTACAATTATCTTCCTAATAAAGATAGAAATAATCTGTTTCTTTTTTAACTTATATTATAAGAAGTTTTATTATGAATTATTCTGCCAATACCAAAATTTCTTCTTCTATATTGCCTAATTGATATTCTTCTTTAGTTTTTTTAAGAATTGGAATTAATTTCTTTAATAATAAATGAGAAATTGCATAATGTTGATTAATAACTCTGTCGTGCGAATCATATTCATAGCTTCCTAAAATCTGTTCTCCGAAAATTGGGCCATTGTAGCTATTCATGATTCTTTCAAATAAACCTTTGTTTGATGTAAAAACTACAAATCTTGCTTCATGACCTAAAATGGGGTATTTTTCTCGAGTTAATGTTGAATTTAGCCCTATTCTCTTCGCAAGCTCAATTCTTGTCTTGTTAACTTTTTCCCTTGAAGTTATTATCATATTGAAATTTAAAACATAAAGGTATAAAAATACTTTTGTTTAGGTTTAGATATTGTTTTATTACATTAGCAATAAATTAAACCTGCTAAAATATTATGTGATTTAATTTTGATTGGATTAATTATCAACAATTATTGTTTTAAGCCCTTTAATCTTTTTAAAATCATTATTAGTGGTTAATATTGAAATGTTTTGGCAAACTGCAATAGAAGCAATAAAAATATCTATTTTTCCAATCATTTTTCCTTCTTTCCTTAATTCCTTTTCTATTTCTATGCTTTTGTATGCACTTTCTTTGTTGAATGATAAAATTATGCTTTTCTCAAATATTTTCTCAAATGCTATTTTTTCTTCTTCGTTTGCGGTTATTAAAACTTCATTAATAGTAAAAGTACTTATAGCTGCTTGTTCTCTGTTGCAATATTCTGCGACCTTTATACCTTTCTCTGTTTCATCTGCTAGTTCTATTAATGCTGAAGTATCAAGTAATATCATTTAGCCTTTTCCTAATCTTTTTCTCTCTTTCAGAAGATTCTTTATTTATTTCTCCTTTTCTCTTCTTAATCTCTTTTCTCATTTCTGCAAGCTCTTTACTTTTGTTTTTAAGTATTCCTAAAAAACCGCTGATATCTCCTTTTTTCTCACTTGATATTTCTATAATTATCTCGCTAAAGCTTTGTTCATCTTTTTTTAAGTGCTTTAAAGCATTGTAAGCTTCTTCTGTTACTGTTATAGTTTTTACTACCATATATGTTTAAACATAAACATACGTGTATTTAAACTTTTTGTTTTGATAAATTAAAATAATGTTGTTTTTGGGATCATAAAATGCAGTGCAGAAAAATTTAAATACCTAATAAAAAAGAGAGTTATTATGAAAATAACACCTTTAGGAGAGAGAGTATTGATTAAACAAGCAAAGGCGTCTGAAGAGAAAACAAAATCGGGATTGTATTTGCCAAAATCCACATCTGAAAAGAAAGAAGGCATTGTTGTTGATGTTGGATTAGATAAAAATGGTAGACCTCTTCCTTTAATGAAAGGTGACAAGATCTTATACGGAGGATATAGTTCTGAAGATTTTGAAATTGATGGAGAGAAACATATAATAATTAAATTTGAAGATGTAGTTGCGAAGGTTGAGAATTAAAATGACAACAAAACAAATAATCTTTAGTGAAGATGCCAGACAAGCGCTATTAAGGGGAATTGATAAAGTGGCCAATACGGTAAAAGTTACGCTAGGGCCAAAGGGTAGAACAGTTATATTAGATAAGTCTGGCTCTCCATTAGTCAGTAATGACGGCGTTACAATTGCAAAAGAAATTGAATTAAAAGATAAATTTGAAAATATGGGTGCGAAACTAATGAAAGAAGTTGCTTCGCAAACACAAGATAAAGCTGGAGATGGGACAACTACTGCGACTTTATTAGCCCAGGTTATTATTTCAGAAGGATTGAAAAATATAGCTGCTGGCGCTAATCCAGTTGAGATGAAATTAGGAATTGAAGCTGCAACAGAGAAAATCGTTACATTATTAAAATCGCAATCTTCTGAAGTAAAAGATAAAAAGAGAATTGCACAAGTTGCAACAATTTCTGCAAATAATGATGAAAAAATAGGTAATTTAATTGCTGAAGCCATGGAAAAAGTTGGAAATAGAGGTGTAATAACTGTTGAAGAATCAAAGAGCATTGATACATACCTTGAGCATGTTGAAGGTATGCAATTTGATAAAGGATATTTATCTCCTTATATGGCAACTAATCCTGAAAAAATGGATGCTTCTTATGAGGAACCTTATATTCTAATAACCGACAGAACTATATCGAGCGTTAAAGATATTGTACCTCTTCTTGAATTAGTTGCGCAGGAAGGAAAACCATTAGTGCTGATTGCTGAAGATGTCGATGGAGAGGCGCTAACTATGTTAGTATTAAACCTTTTAAGAGGAACAATTAAAGTATGCGCGATAAAAGCTCCTGGTTTTGGAGATGAAAAGAGAGATATGCTTGAAGACATTGCAATCCTTACTGGCGGAAGATTAATTTCCAAGGACAAAGATGATAAATTGGAAGAAGTAACTCTTAGTGATTTAGGATCATCAAAGAAAGTTAAAGTTGATAAAGAAAGTACAGTAATAATTGAAGGAAAAGGAGATAAGAAAAATATTGATAAAAGAATAAAGTTTATTGAATCACAAATAAAAGAAGAAGATAGTGAATATAAGAAAGAAGATTTGCAAAAAAGATTAGGTAAATTGAGCGGGGGAGTTGCAGTAATAAATGTTGGAGCAGCAACAGAAACTGAATTAAAGGAAAAAAAGACTAGAATTGATGATGCATTACATGCAACAAAAGCCGCTGTGGAAGAAGGAGTTGTTGTTGGAGGAGGCATTGCTTTATTGCAGGCAATTAAGGAATTAGAAAATCTTAGATTACAGGGAGACCAGGGAATTGGTATAAGAATTGTTATGAAAGCTCTTGATTCTCCAATTAGACAAATTGCCATAAATGCTGGAAAGGACGGATCTGAAGTGTTAGCATATCTGAAAGATAAGCCTAAAACTTTCGGATATAATGCAAAGAACGATAAATTTGAGGATCTTGTTGTTGCAGGAGTAATAGACCCAACAAAGGTTGTAAGAAACGCTATACAATCCGCTGCCTCTATCGCAGGAATGGTTATTACAACTGAAGGACTTGTTGCTGATTTTGATGAAGAGAAAGATGAAAAAAGACCGATGGTGATAATTTAATCCATTAAAGACAACTTTTTAAAATTATTTTTTCTTAAATTCGACACTAGGAAAATCCTTAAATTCTTTATCCCCTGTTACAAAAAGATATCCATTTTTTATAGAAAATATATATCCAACAGCATCAAAAAATGAAATATTTGCTTTCCTATTTTCATACCTAAATTTTATTGCTTCTATAAGTAATTCTTTATCTATGGGAAGTGAATATCTCTCAAGTTTTTTGAACCAATAATCCGCAACTTTTTCTCCTTCTTCGCGAAAGATAACTAAATAAAATTCAGCAAGAGTTAAATCTGTTAAAACAAAATTTGAATTTAAATAACTTACAAATTTAGGATTTTCTTTTGAAATTTCAACAAGAGCATAAGTATCTAAACATTTTCTTATTTCAACCATTTACCTTCAAGATCACTTCTTGCCTCTTTTAGCATTTGTTCTGTAGATTTCTTATTATTCTTAAAAGCGCCGAACAACTCTTTTAATACGTTGTTTTTCTTTTCTATATTTATTAAAATCTCTTCATCCGGCTTTAAACTAAGTCTTTCAGTTGCTTCTGCAGGTATAACTACTCCTATTGAATTCCCCCATCTCTTGGTCTTTACTTCTAATGTCATTGTCTAACTTAAATGTATAACTATTATATAAATCTTTCTATTAATGAAAATGAGAAAAATTATTCTGTTAAGAAATTATAACAGAAATCATGATCCTGTTAGATACCTTAAAAATATAAATTAAAACTTTTGGACAAGAAAAGCGAAAGCTAGAATATATAAATAATCTTTTTTTATTAAATAATGGTTGAAACTATTACTGATAAAATTGCAATTGAGAAGATTATTAATGAAAAAATAAAGGGAAAGAATCTTATCTTTACCAGATATTACAGATTAAGCATTGCTCAAAAAGGCCTAACACATGAAAAAGTTTGGGAAGTTTTCCCTCAGTTTGAAAGAATTATGGCTATTGAAAAAGAGATTATGAGGGGCGGCGATGAAGGATATGAAATTTTTTATAATCTAAGCAAAGATACCTCTTTTTCTATTGCAACAATACCAAAAGACAACAAGGTATTGATCATCCATGCTGTAGAATACAAAAGAGATTTAAACTACCGATTTAAGCAGAAATAATTGAAAGGTTCTTTTCTGTAATAATATTATAGGGAATTCTTTCAACTTGTGCTCCTGCCTTTAGAATAAAATAAATTAGATAACCATCTTGCTGCTGTTGAATGATAAACTCTGCATCTGATAGATTATTTAAAATATTTGAATTGATATTGAGAGATTCTAAAAACCTAGAAGCTTCTCGTAATTCGATATTTACTACTCTCATATCTGTAGTAAAATCGAGTGTGAGACTAAGAAGCCTTACGCTACCATAAATTTCATCATTTTCCTTCTTATTAGAAATGAACAACCGATCGGACAATTCGTCATATATAAAAACTGATGTTTTTTTCATCTCTTAATGAATGAGAGAGGTTTTATAATTCTTTCGGATGAGCTATATCTTATATATGGACCTGCCGAGAATTGAACTCGGGTCTCGTCCTTGCGAAGGACGCATTCTGCCGTTATACTACAGGCCCTTTTATTTCTGTGGGAAAGAGAGTTTAATAAATTTCACTAAAGGAGTCTAGATTGGAATTACTTGAAGTGTTTCAACATGAAATCAGGCAAAAACTTATTTTTTACATAAAATTCTTGTCTCTTTTTCGGAATTGTTTTAAATTGGTCAATAATTCCTCGACAATATTTTGCCATGCAATTACATTTACAAGTCCATAATACTCTTCCTGCACTTTTAATTCTTTCTTCGTTATCGTTCATAGTCGTTGAATAATCATAATTTATTTCTTCTCCGGAATTTATTTCTTTTATTGCAACAAGTTCATTTTTGCCTTTTATAAAAGCATTTGGATCACATGAATGATTGAATGTCCTTGAAATTTCGTTTAAATCGAGATATTCTTCGTCACCAATTTCTAAAGGATCGGATGGCTCTTCTTTACCCTCGTTAACTCTCCTTATCATTTCATCTAAAGAACATAATTCTCCTTCAAGAAAACAGATAGTTTGCCCCCCCCTTATTCTCCTTGTTGTAAATACTCCTTTACCAGCTATTTTGGATTTTTTTATTTTTAATTTTGAGACGTTCATGATAATTATAAATTTATATTCTATTTTTTAATTTACTTTACGCTATTTATATTTTTCTCCATATCTTCCGGGTCAGTGCCATCTGGATAAATGAGAAAGGGGATTTTATCTTTTATTCTTTCAATTTTCTCTATGACTTTCCATGACTCGCGCAATTCGTCAGAACGTGTAAAAAGGGTTTTATCTCCTGCAATGATGTCTGCAAGAAGAGTCGCATATTCGTCGGTTGTATTTGGGCCGAAGAAGGATTCATGGCAGAAATCCAGACTTATTTCTTCAATTTCATTTTGAGTTGCTGGTTTTCTTGTGTTTAAAATTAGTTTTATGTCTTGTTTTGGATAGATATCTATTATTAACTTATTATTTTTAATATCTAATGAATTTTCTTTCAGTTTATCTGGAATTTGTCGGAAATTAATAATAATCTGCCCAAATTTACTTTTTAACATCTTACCTGTACGCAAAACTATTTTAACACCTTTCCAGCGTTCATTATTACACTCTAGAACTATACTAGCAAATGTTTCTGTTTTTGATTCTTTTGTTCCTAATAAAGAAGATTCTTTTATGTATGACTTATATTGTCCTAAAAGATTATTCTCTGCTGGAAGAATTTCAATACTCTTAAGAACTTTAACCTTTTCGTCATGAATTTTTTCAGCTTTCAATTCAGAAGGATTTTCCATTAATAGTAAAGATAGAACTTGCAAAAGATGGCTTTGTATCATATCTTTAATTGCACCAGTTTCATTATAATAAGCAATTCTATTTCCAACTCCAAGATCTTCATCTACTATAATATTTATTGATTCAACTACTTCCTTTCTCAACAAATAATTGAAAATGGGATTTGTATATTTTAAAATGCTAATATTTTTAACTGTTTCTTTAGCAAGATAGTGATCTATACGAAAAATTTGCTCTTCTGAGAATGTTTCATGGATTGATCTTTCTAATTCATCTGAAGAAGCTAAATTTACCCCGAAAGGCTTCTCAAATACAATTCTGGTAAAATAATTGTTTTTTTGTTCATAAAGGGCTTGTGTTTTTAGCTGTTCAATAATAGAGGGGAAGAGTTTAAAGGATGTTGAGAGATAAAAAATTCTATTTCTGCCTTCCTTTGGTTCGGTGGAAAAGATAAAATCTGATAAATTTGCTAGAGATTTTTGATTTGTAGCATCACCTCTAAAAAATTTTATTTTTAGTTGTTTTATGTTCTCTCTGTCTTCTTGACTTTTTGCGCTTTCAGCAAAGAGATTTTTGTAACTTTCATCATTAAAATCTCCTCTAGCGATTCCAATTATTGTTGAATCTTTTGAGATTATTTTTTTCTTTAATAATGAAGCGAAAGCTGGAGCTAGCTTCCGTTTCATGAGGTCTCCTGTACCTCCGAAGACAACTATTGTTAATCTTGGTGGATTATTATCAATCATGTTATTTTTTAGGATATGTGTATTATAAATATGTCGGATATTTTGTGTCATAATTTTCCACGTGAGAAATTATGAAATATTCATTATTGTAAAAAGTTTCTAATTATTTTTTTGGCATCGTCTAAATCTTTATATGGTCTGACCTCGACATTCTGATACTTATTTGGTTTCATACCCCTAATCATTGGAGAAGCAAAAAATTCTCTATCGATTCGGTAAATACAAAGAACCCTGGCCTGAACTTTCCCAAAATGTTCTTTTGTCCTAGCATATTCTATTTCTCTTCCAGTACCTGTACTAGCACCTGAAATTTCTGCAATAACATGAGTAGATTGGTTAAGCCAAGTGATATCTTGTTCTTCAATATCTTCAGCCAAAATTTCCTCTACACCCTTACTAATTTTTCTTGCAAATTCTTCAATTGGTTTTTCTGCCCCAACATGCTCAGTTAGCACAGGCAAACCCAAGTCTGTTTTAATATAATGGATTAATCTGATGATAGTTTCAGCAACACATCTATCTCCCCTTATGGCTCCTGCAAAATAAACTTTCTTTTCCATTATTTTTCAAAATAGTTTGTTAGTTAATAAAGATTGTTAATGTTAACTATTCTAATATTTCTAAGAATTAAATAATATCTCACTTTCGGGTTTACATTTATAAATTTAAGCCTAGTTTCTAGGGCATAATTTATTTTGTTGGTTTGAAATAGAGGACAGAGAATGAGAAATTAAGTGCTTATTACAATAATCCTTATTAAGTGTGAAAATATTAAGATATATGCCTCACATTCACGATAAGATAGACTTTACAGTAGAAGTTTTCGTTGTTTATAATAATAAAGTTTTGTTAAGAAAACATGATAAATATAAGCTATGGTTAAGTGTTGGAGGACATATCGAATTAGATGAAGATAGTAATGAAGCTGCTACTCGCGAGGTTAAAGAAGAGGTTGGACTAGAGGTTCATCTATATCATGAGAGTGGTTATTCTTTAATTAAAGGAAGAGACTATACTGAATTGATACCACCACAATTTATGAATCGCCACAGAATTAATGAATCTCATGAACATGTAACTTTGGTTTATTTTGCAATAGCAAATACAGATAAGTTGATATTTTCAGAATCAGAAAAAAGTGAAGATTGTAAGTGGTTTACAAGTGAAGAAATTAATAATCCTGAATATCAAATTAAAGAAAATATAAAAATGTATGCCTTAAGTGCTTTGGAGAAACTTGCTATCAATTAAAGGAAAAATTATCTCTCCTTTGAGTTTTGAAATTATGAATATATATTTTTTTAACAACAATGTTAAAGTAATATAGAAAAAGTTAAGAATTTATTTTAATAAAGATATTATATTTTTTTAGTTAGTGTCTATATTTCAAATATGCCAAAACACCAGAGCCAAATAAGTATGCTCCTCCTCCAATGCCCATTGTGCCATATTCCAATGGTGTTTTTGCCGCAAAATATGCGAGCATACCCATTGCAAAACCAAATAGACCTCCTAGGAATAAAATCCATATTGCCACAGACATTATAATTTCTTTTTCCATATTTTTATACCTTATTATATATTTGGCTATGTGTAAATTTATCTCCTAATTAAAACATATACTTTTTTGCCAAGAAATTCTTTAGGAGCGTCAATTTTTGCACCAGAGCCAAAATTTGTAATTGTTTTCTCAAATAATCCTATAATTTCATCTTCCAAATGCATT
>JACPLS010000024.1 GCA_016186375.1 Candidatus Pacearchaeota archaeon | reverse complement strand
CTGCCAACTCTAGTTTCCCTGGGAGCAATATCAAGCTTTACTAAAGGGGTTTTTCATAAATATTTCACTAAGGTATCTGCCGTAGTTGTAATCTTATTAGGTGCATTAAGTTTAGTTAATGGATTTGCCTTAACTGGCAATGTTATCGGTATTGATGCACCCCCTATAAAAGATAATCCCTTAGTCAATCTAGTAGATGGTAAACAGGTTATAGACATGAATGTCAATGGTCTAGATTATTCCCCATCAGCATTTACTATTGTTAAAGATATACCTGTAGAATGGAGAATAGATGGGACAAAAGCACAGGGCTGTGCTCAAGTCATTTCTGTCCCTAATTTAGGCATAACTGAATATCTTCCACGTGATCAAGTAAAAATAATAGAATTTACAGCCAAAGAAAATGGAATAATCAGGTTTAGTTGTAGTATGGGTATGGCTGGTCCAGGAACATTTATAGTAGTTGAAAATAAAGCTCCAAACAGACAAGCAAAACAAGAAACTTTTGAAGATACTTTAGCAAACGGAGAAACTCAAAAATTAGCAATGGAGATATCAAAAGAAAGAGGTTTTTATCCAAATACATTCACAGTTAAAAAAGGTGTGCCGGTAGAACTTGAGATTGATGCCAAATTTCAACTAAGCGGTTGTATGGGCGTTATGGTGATTCCAAATTACGATGTTGCTCACAGATTAACACTGGGCAAATCTACTTTAACATTTACCCCAACCAAAGAAGGTAAATCAATATTCACATGCAGTATGGGAACGCCATTAGGCTCATTTTTAGTTGTTTAATAATGGAAACAATCATAACAATAAAAGGAATGCACTGTAACTCCTGCAAGTTACTAATCGAAGATGTAATAAAAGAAAATCCCAATGTTGTCTCTTGCAGCATAGATTTTAAAACAGGTAAAGCAGTAGTAAAGCATAATAAGCCATTAAACAAAGAAAGAATAAGAAAAGAAATAGAATCCCTAGGCGAGTATAAAATAGAGTTTCTAAAACAATAGATTTATAAACTGTCTAAATTTCCAAAAACAAGCAAGATGGATCTCACAAAATACGAAAAAGCTAGAATTGTAGGTGCAAGAGCTTTGCAATTAGCAATGGGTGCACCAGCCTTCATAAAACTTTCTAAGGAAGAGCTAGAAAAAATAACGTACAGCACAGTAGAAATAGCTAAGATGGAGCTTGCTAAAAATCTTATTCCCATCACAGTTAGAAGGCCTCTACCAGAAAAAGTAGAAACAGATGTTATACCCTCAGAAGAATTAACAGAAGAAGAAGCAGAATTAGTTGGTCTTCAAGAAACATCAGAAGAAGAAGATTTTGGATCTGAAGAAGAATAGTAATATTTATAAGCCCGTTTTATTAGTTATTAATAATGAACCAAGATTATATATTTGCAATGGTAACACTCACAATAATTTTCTTAATTCTTTTAATATCATTATTTGCTTTTTGGTTATGGATGCTTATTGACGCCATAAAAACACATAAAGGATCAGAGTTAGTAGTTTGGGTAATAGTTATAGTTTTGCTAGGTATTCTTGGAGCTTTAATATATCTTATTTTTGGAAGAAAAAAGAAAAACACAATTACTTCTTCTAAAAAAAGAGCAGAAGAAATAAAAAAAGCAGTATTTAAAAAACAAAAATCGCCAGTAAAGAAAACAATAACTAAAAAATCAAGAAAAACTCGCTAAACCTTTACCATTTTTTACAGCAATCTACAATAGAATTTACTAATTTATTAAATCCTGTCTTTGTTCTATACAAATAGATCAGCCAGAAAAAAAACCATAATATCATAATAAACAAAATCTCAAATGTAAAATTATAACTAGAGTTAATAATAAAATAGGCAATTAATACCTCACTAAGTAGAAAAGGCAACCTAAACAGTTTAAATCTTTCTTCTACCTTGCTCTCCACAATATAAAACACTCCAAGAATTGTCTGGCCCATTAACAAAGCCAATAAAACTAAATCAGAAAAAAATCCCAGTCTATTTAAAATAAACAAGCCAATCCAAGTGATAGTTACAGCACTGCAAATAACACAAAACTTCTTTTTTATAGGCTCGCTAAACATTTGTTTAACCGCCAAAAAAATAAAAAATAAAGCAGTTATAATAAGCAAGACAAATAATAAGTTTCCCATTAAGAAGTCACCATTTGCAAAATTGTGCCAATAAGAATTAATAAAAATAGAGTTAAAGCCACCCCCTGGAAAGGTAAGATTTTTCCATTTCTTATAGAAGTTATCTTTCTGCTCAACCAGGGAGTTAAACACAGTACAATTGCTCCGCCAAAACTACCGATCAGGAACTCATTAGCCATATAAGTCCGATTCAATAAAGAACCGTAGTCGCCTATCCAAGAAATATACACTGGCATAGTGTCATTAAGCAAAGGCAAAACAGGGATAACTATACTTAGAAAACTCAGCAAGATTATCCAGAATTTCTGTAAAGGCACAAATTTTCTCTTTATTATATTGGCCATCCACCAGCCAAGAGAAACAGCAAAAGCTCCAATAAACAATCCTATAACTATATAATTAACACCAAGATAAGCTGCTCCTCCTGCCGCAGCAGCTGCACCAATAGTGCATAAAGGACAATGAGCTTGAACCTCTTTAATACTGCTAATAAAAATAAATAAAAAAAATGGAAAACTAAATTTCCACAAATGTTTCATATGCTCCTCCTTTAGTTATGCCATAGATAATAAATTTGCCTTGTTTTCCCCCAGGCATACCTGGCGCACCAGAAGGCATTCCTGGCAGGGCTATGCCGACTAAATCAGGTTTTTCTGCCATTAATTTGCTTATAGCCTCAATAGGAATATGACCTTCTACAAAATAATCTCCTATTTGTGTGGTATGACAGCTTTGTAATTGCGCCGGAACACCAAATCTATTCTTAACTTGGTTGATATCTCCGCTATCAATAACTTCCACATCTAGATCTTTTCTTTTTAGATAATCAACATACAATCCGCAGCATCCGCAGGTGCCGGTTTTATACACAGTAATCTTCTGTCCAGACAAATCCATAACACTATTCCCAGTAACATCTTCCGCATCATTGCCAGCAAATAACCAAATTCCCAGGATTAAAAGTGCAATAATGCCTCCAACTATTATTTTTTTCATATTAAGACCTCCATTCAAATCTTCTCTCATTAGTTTTTGGAACCCCCAAAATAACAATATCAAACTCCTCCAAATCTCCCTTTACTGGAAAAATCAATTCTCCAGATACATGACGTCCTGTCAGTGAAGAAGCCTCTACAGGTTTAGCAGTTTTGCCATTATAATTTAGCCTAACCATGTTTTTTAAATTAAACTGGCTTAAATCAACAGAATGGG
>JACPLS010000023.1 GCA_016186375.1 Candidatus Pacearchaeota archaeon | reverse complement strand
TTATGCTCTTGCTTATAGGTGTTCCAGTATTAACGCTTTCTGCCAGATTCCTCGAAAATTCTAGGAACATCTCTGAAATTTGTTGTTCTCTCTTATTTTCTAAAATAACTCTGAAAACGAAAGGAAGAGCGATTATCGTAAGTGCAATTCCAACCAAGAACAATAATAGATTGCGGTCTTTCTCCTGGGAGAAAAATAAAAGTGCAACTATAATAATCGCCAATCCAAATCCTATACCAATCCAGTTTATTTTTTTAAGTTCCATTTTAATATCTAGGTTGTTTTAAGTGCAATATAAATATAAATATCACGTTTATAACCCCCATTATACCAATTATCAATGCAGTAAGCTGGTCTGTAGAGAGCCCAACATTATAGCTGGAAAGAGAAATCAAAACCAATAAAATCATTAAAATCATAGGGGCAGCAATAACTATACTAATATATATATCCATAAAAGTCTCAGCGATTTTAGTATATTTTTCTCTGTCTAATCTGTAAGTTATCAGCAAGGAATCAGCTCTCTTAGCAAAAAATTCACTTAAGTTTCCCCCCGAAGTTATTGTTGTTGACAGTCCAGAAAATAGTTCTGCCAGTTTTGTGCTCGGAGTTGTTTTAGATACATTATTCAATGAAGTAACTAAATCATATCCATAAAGATTAATCTGATTAAGAACTTTTCTTATTTCCTTTCGCAAAAAAGGATATTCTCTGCTTAATCCAATTATTTTAAATATTTCAGTAGGCTCTATTCCAGACCCAGAAATAGAGCTCATATGAATCACTGCAAAAGGAAGTTCTTGATCTATTCTTTTTGCCAAGGAGTCTCTTTCTGTGGAGGGGTAGTAATACAATATAAGAAAAGTCACAAATGGCATAACGATCGGAATCCAAAAAATATTAAAGATTCTTGACATGTAACTTCCTTCATATAAAACAAAAAATGGGTAAGATAATTGCATATTATAGAAAAGTAAGAAAACCGATATTAAAACCGATAATAAAAAAGCAACAACTGTCGTCAATATAGTCATTGCGAAAATTTTAGGTAACCTCTTGCAGCCTTAAATTCTTCAACTTTCTCCTCGGTGCTAACTCTTTTCTTTTTTAATTTTTTAATTAAATTCTCATTTATGCTTAGTTGTTGCAGAAATATTTCTCTGTCTTCTTTCTTTAATGTAACTTTAATAACTGCTTCCTCACCTTTAAATTCAATTTTTTCAAGGCCCGTCGCTTTTTCTTTTTGAGGAAGTTTCTGCGTAAGGGAAATTTCTTCCAATAGTTTAGGAATAGAGTTATTGACGAGTTTAAGGCTTGCTCTTAAAGATTCGATGGAGGTCTGAAGGAGCTTCCTTTCAGACGGGCTTGCATAATCAAGCCTTCTTATATTATTAGAGACTTCTCTAAGAACTTCTATTTCAGTTTCTACATTTTGTTTTAGTGCGTCTAACATTTTATAGTAAGCTGTCTATTTGGCTTTGAAAATAAAGAATTTCTTTTTTGGCAGAGGTAACTTTTTCTGCATCTTTCTTTTTAACGCCTTCCTCTAGCCTTTCAATGGCGTCTTTTATCCCTGTAAGTAACTGGGCAATTAAAGTTATGTCCTCTTTTTCCATTATCTTAAAAAGCCCACCCTATTTAAATACCTTTCATATAAGGGCAGTTACTTTTTCTATTTGTTTTTTAAATACTAAATAGCGTTAAAGATTATTTTACAAACTCAACATTCTCAATGTTCTCAAATTCCTTGTCTCCTGTAAGGAATTTTATTCCTAAGTCTTTCGCCATTACATAACCAATACAATCTGTAATTGATACATTTCTATCTTTCCAATTTAGTCTAAATTCCATCGCCTTTCTAATAGTTTCAGGTTCAGCATAAGAAATATGTTGTGCATATTTGTCAAGTATCTCTTTAAGATTTGGATGTTTTTCTTTAGTAAGATTGTAACATAGCTCTGCAAAAATAAAGTCATTTATTATGATATCGGCGTCCAGATATATTTCATAAGCTTCATTTTTTTCTAAAATTTCCATTATAGCATAAGTATCAAACAAAAAAGTTTCTGTTATTTCTTGATGCATCTTATTCATCGTACAATTCTTTATCCATTTCTTTCATTAAACGAGAAACTGGTTTTGAGAATTTATGTGAGCCATAAGTTTCTCGTAACACATTGCTTTTCTTAACTATAATTGCCTTTATTTTCTCTCCTTCTCTCATTTTCTTTCTTCTTACAACTTCTAGAGGTATAACTATCCCAAAAGAGTTTCCCCATCTTTGTAACTTATTTTCTACATCTGCCATGTTTATACCGTATATACATAGTATTTATATCTTTCTCTATTTGGTTCAAGATGATTAAGTAGTCATCGGCAAAGATTTATTCCAGTATTAGCTTTTTGGCCTAAGATATTTTCTAATTTCCTCAAAAGATTTTTTAAAGTCTTCAAAGTAGAAAAAAAGCATCACTCAATAATATTAAACTTATTCAAGACTTCAACAGGGTTTTTATAATAATCATTTACAACTTTTTGCACTTCTTCAAAGCCAAATACTTTTTGTTTGAACATTTCATAGAGTAATTTTGTTCTCGTAACAAACTCTTTCTCAAGCTTTTCAGTAGAAATTCCTTGCCTTGCCGAGATCTTCTCAAAGACCTTGCTTTGTTTTTTGAAATAAAATATATCTCCTTTTGGATCCCAAATAAGAGGAGTATTTATTAAAGCAGTTCCGTCTCTGTTGACATTCACTATTTCAACTACCTCTCTTAATCTTCTTGTTTCATGTTTTCCAACTAGGGCATGTGTTGCAATAGCAACACAATCTAATGAATTGACCAATGTCGGAGATAAATTAATTGGAGGAGTTTGTAATCTTCTGATTAATGTATCCACTGAATCTGCGTGCATTGTGCTTATTGAAGCGTGCCCAGATGCCATTCCTTGAAATAGAACAGAGGCTTCTTTACCTCTTACTTCCCCCACAATTAAATAATCAGGATTCTGTCTGAAAGAATTTTTTAAAATTGCAAATAGGTCAACTTCTCCTACTTTCCCTATTCCAATAGACGTTCTTGCTACAGCAGGTAACCAGTTTTCTCTGGGAATATTTAATTCTCTAGTGTCCTCCAGGCTTACTACTCTTGCTTCAGGAGGAATAAAAAAAGCAAGAGCATTTAATAGTGTGGTCTTTCCAGAAGCCGTTCCTCCTGAAATCAAAATACTGGATTTATATTGTATCAATAGCCAGAAATAAGCAAGCATCTCTGGGCTGATAGTATTCATTCCAATTAATTGAGTAGGTGTCCATGGTATTTTTGTAAATTTTCTAAGAGTAAATGTTGGCCCGCGAGATGTGACATCTTTGGTATAGGTTGCGTTGACCCTCGAATTATGACAGCAAACACCACCAAATCCAGCTATAAAATTCTCATTACCTTTCACAGAGAAATCATAGACATAATTACTTGTTGGTTGAACTCTCGATATTTTTTTAATCTTCGCAAATGAAAAATCAGATTCCATAAGATTTTTTACAAGTTTAATCTCCTCCAATAACTTCAATCCCATTTCATTCAATCTTCCATTTTGAATAAATCCTCTTTTTTCCCACTCTAAAATAAACTTTTTCGGGGCAGCATCAGGATTCTCAAATCTCTTATATCTTATTTCATCTAATATTCTAATCAGTCTTAATCTATCAATTCTCTTATTTTTTAACCGCATATGAGTTGTGTTAAGTGGGTTAAATATTTCTAAAGGAATCATAGAAGGATAAGGTCTCTCCACAGAACGAGTATAAAAGTTTGAATAATATGCACCGTTATTAATTATCGCCCTATTTCCAATAAAAGTTTTTTTCGGCTTTCCCTTATAAAAAGCAGCCATATCCTCGTTAAATAATGCTAAATAAGAAATCTCATTTGCAAGGTCTTTACTCATTGTGGTGCTGTAATCTCCTGCATGCCATGCTTTAATAAATTCACTCTGCAATTCCTTTGAAGTGTTAAAAATTAGTTCCGGCACTCTTTTTTCTTTTGCACCCTTACTTACTTTAAAAACTTCTTTCATTATAAGCCATAATATCAAGTCATCCACTTTAACTTTAATCCCATTTTCTTGAGGGGGCTCAACATAAGTTTCCAAATTAAAGCATTTTTGTGCAGCATCTCTTATCATATTTATAAGATCTAATTCATCTTTATGTAAGCTAAAACATACACCATAAGATTGATAATCGTATAACCATCCTTCAGCAATGTAAAGCCCCAAAAATCTCATTAATTCCTTATCTACTTTAAGAAAAGTTGGAATTTGATGAGAGGAAGTTGTTCCAATATAACACTTTCTTAGCTCTTCTTCAGATAAAATATAATATAGCTTTATAGGAATTATTCTTTTATTCTTGTGCTCATAATATGTCTGATTTAGGTTTTTATAATTTTCTTGATAGTACTTATTTAATTCATCTTTATGTTTTTCATAAACCTCAATTGGTATATTTCTCAATATTAAAATATTACTTTTTGAGCTTGAAGATAATTCTTTAGCTAGATTTATTTCTGCTATAACGTCATTCTCCGGAATTTTTCCAGGAAGGACAACATAATCTCCTTCTTTTAATTTATCTGTTCTTTCAGCCACGATTCCAATATTTTTCAAAACAAATATACTATGATTACCCGTAAGTTTTATTTTCCTTCCAAATTCAAGTTTAAGATCATAAATATCTTCAGTTAATTTATGCCTGTAAACATAATCTGCTTTTTTCCATTTTATTTTAAAATCAATACCAAAAGCAGCCACTTCAATTCCTTTAACATTCACTGGTTTATTACTCTTTTCTTTTTTATAATATCTATCTACTACTTTTCCTATTTTATTTATCTTTACAATTCCATTTTCCTTATAAATTACAGGCTCTTCAAAGTCTATACTCCCGTCAGGAAGAGATCCATCAAGCAGTGGCTGGGCATAAGAAACATATCTTCCTGTTCTTTGGGCTAGTTTCTCAACAAAACTAGCAAGTTTGTCAATATCATGATAAATTAAATTTGTTCTTAAATTTCTGTAAATCCTGTGTACTACATAAACAGGAGTGTCAACGCCATTACATTCAATATCTTCTATAAAATAGTCTCTTAATAAGGGATCAAGCTCATTAAGTCCAATAAAATCTCTAAATAAATAATAAAATATTCTAACATATGCCTCCTCGCTTATTCTAAGGTTTAATTCATCAATTAATAATCTCGCAGTTTTATCGATATAAGCAGTAGTGGCTTCAAGTGTATTTTCAACTGCAACATTTATATTAATTAATTCCAACATAGCTTTTTCAAGCTTTTCCAGAGCGTCTTTTTCATGCTCTTTTAATAAAGGCTCTTCAATTTCATAAACAACTTCACCTAACTGGGCATCCCAATAAATATGCGAGAAAGCATAAGGAGGAATTAGCGCGTATCGGACATTTATCTTTTTTTTATCTTCTAATCTCGGCAATGCAGGAATTGCAGGATTAGTATTAATTACTATCACCATGTAATAAAAAGAAATTACATACTTATAAAACTATCTCTCAATAAGGAAATCCACATAATTTCCTGTTCCTCCAGAATCCTTTTTATTTTCAATAGAAAGTTTATAAGGAGTTGAGGCAGCCGTAATTAGTTTTATAGATTCTTGATTGCCATACTTAATAGAATCATATCTAAGAACTAGTTCAACTTCATTTGTCTTGGCTCCCTTAGTTGACATCAATTCAACTCTGCCAAAATTTAACTTTTCTCCAGATTCAGAATACAAATATTTTAAATTACTAATTTTAAGAGTAATTGTGTCAAAATTTTGAGGAGTATTACCATCTCCAGAAGGATCTATGATAAGCTCTCCTCTTTTAAGGTTAAATGCTCCTAT
>JACPLS010000029.1:7632-28780 GCA_016186375.1 Candidatus Pacearchaeota archaeon | reverse complement strand
AAAGCTACAGCTATGATTGACAAAAATTCAGGGAGCTGCAACAAGCTCTCCCTGTCTTAAAGTAATTCAGATAGAAAAACTTTGCCGCAATTCATCTACAGCTTAAAAAGCTGTAAGTTTTCTTGCGGACGGCATAAAATTATCTTTTTAAAATATGATTCTGAAGATAATGGAACTCCCGAATTCTCTGTGTAAAAGATTATATCCTAAAGGATATACTCTTTTTATGATCTTTGTAAGCAAATGGAAAGGTTTATAAAGTATGGTGTTATAAAATAACATATAATAGAAAGTATGGTATAATTAAATACCATATAATTTAAGAATGGAAGAGAAAATAATCATCAGGGATATGGAAGAAACGAATGTTTGGTGGACTAAAGATTTCCATACTCCGGAGTATAAAGATAGAGACATTTACAAAAAAATTAAAAAATTCATGGACACGAGACAAATAGTAGCTATCACAGGTTTGAGGCGTGTTGGAAAAACTACGATGATGCTTAAATTTGTCAAAGAATATTTGGATACAGGTTTCTCTAAGCAAAATATATTTTATTTTTCTTTTGATGACTATTCTTCAGTAAGAATAAGCGACATAATAGACATCTACAAAAAATTATTTAATAAGGATCTAAGTTCTGAAAGCTATTTTTTTGTTTTTGATGAAATTCAGAAAATTAAAAATTGGGAAGAACAAATAAAAAGAATCTATGATATTTATCCTAAAATTAAATTTCTTATATCGGGGTCAGAATCTCTCTTTATTAGAAGGAAATCGAGGGAAAGTCTGGCTGGAAGAATATTCGAATTCAAACTCAATCCACTTAACTTTAAAGAGTACCTAAATTTTAAAAATAAAAAATTTGATAATCTTGCACTGTATGAAGAAGAATTTTTGAAAGAATTTAACAATTTTTTAATGTGTAACGGTTTTCCCGAATTAATAAATAAAGAACCTGAAATTATAAAGAAATATATGCGAGAAGGAGTCATAGACAAAATTCTTTATCAAGACATGAGTGAGGTTTTTGATGTCAAGAATTTGATTGTCATCAGAAAAATATTTGATATAATATATAATAATCCTGGTCAGATGATAGAATTGCAGCAATTTGCTGGCGAAGTAGGAATAACTAGGCATTTACTATCCGAATATTTAGAATATCTAGAGGAATCCTTTTTGATAAAAAAACTTTATAATTATTCGAGGAATGCAAGAAAAACACAGAGAAGATTAAAAAAATATTATCCCACATTGCTCAATCCATTATTAATAAAAGACGATTTTCCAAAGATATTTGAACAGGCCATAGTAATTCATTCAAATGCCGACTTCTTTTGGAGAGACGCATACAAAAATGAAGTAGATATTATACAAACTGATCCTCTGATTGCAATTGAAGTAAAGTCTGGAGAGATAAAAGAAGAAAATTTAACCTCTCTAAAAAAGTTTATTGAAAAATTCAAGCCGAAAAAAGCAATACTCATATCTTATAAAACAGAAAGGGAAGTAGGGTCAATAAAAATTATTCCTGCATGGAGATGGCTGTTGAGAGAATAATTTTACTATTTTGATATTAATATTATATGGTTCCACGATGGGTTGAACCTTGGAATACTTGGTGTAAACAATTATAACATTATTGTTCTTTTTTTATTAAATAGTTTTTGTCATACTCTTTTTAGGCTCTTACTTTTTGTTCATAAAATGTTCTATCAATTCTATAAATATATAGAGGTTTAGTTTTAATGTTAAATGCTTTAAAAAATCTTACAACAGAATTAAAACCATCTTCAAATGCAGCTTGTATCTCTGGATGAGCTAAGTCATTTATTACCTCTCTAAACTTTTCCCTATTAACTGGTTTTGAAGGATCATAACTGAAATTATCTGCAAGATGTGGAGAATCTTTAAGTAATCCTTCCGGAGATCTGTCTGAAAAACAATAACTTATATCTTTATTTGTTCTTGATTTAATATCTACTTCCATAAAAATTTTATAAAAATACCATATTTAAAACTCCCCTTTTAAAGAAATTTGGCCTAATGTAGAATCAGGCTTAGCGGATTTTGGTGTAAAAGAACAAGCAATATCGCTAGCGATAATGCTTCATGATCTTATTAGGTGCATGGCCTCTTTTTCTTCGCATATTTCTTTCAATAAGAAGAAGAATGAAAATAGCGAATATTGCTATGAGTAAAATAAGTGCTGGAGAAAAACTCTTTGATGATAAAAAGGTGTCTTCATCGGTATCTCTAACGCCGCCAAGTGAAGGTTGGTTTTTAATTAATTCTTCATCTAATGCTCCAATGACTCTTGCTGTTCCAGTTAATTGAACATTAGTTTTTGATATTGTTTTTATGCCATCTGTAACTTGGATGTTGTAATTTCCATCTGGAGCAACAAGGCGGATTTCCTTGTATTCTCCAACGTCAATGTTTTGTTTTTGATTTATTATTTTGTCTCCAATTAGTATTTGAATTGTATTTGAATATGGGACATTTCCATTATTTCTAATAATTAATTTATCTCCCTCTATGCTAAAGTCTACTTCTTCTCTTTCGCCTATTGAAAAGAATCTTTTTACAGTCTTATTTTGATAAGTTGCAGAGATTTTCCAATAACCGCTAACAAAATTCTTTTCTATTCTGAAATTCTGCTCTTTATTTGAAATTAAGGTAAGAGAAAACTGTTTCTGATCAGAATAGTCTGATATACTGATAGAAACTTGCTCGTTGATTGGAACATTGTCTTTTATTAACAAGACTTCAAAGGTTAAATTTTCACCTGATGAATAAATTTGCTTACCAATCCTGATATCTAAATTTGGCTCTTGTGCTGATACAATTGTTATTAGAAATACCATAAAAAAGACCATTACCAAGAATCTTAAGTTACCTCTCATCTTATCATAGATATATTTTTATATTTAAATCTTTCTGACGATTGAGTTAATGATCACATATTAATCATAAACTCAATAATAATAAAATTACTTTATATAGTCATTTCATCAGTAAATTGTAATAATATTTTAAGTAGATATACTAATTAATGATTGCTATTTTGTTATACATAAATTAAGAGCTACAAATAAAATTCCAAATAAATAATAATAATTCGTATAATCTTTGTGTTTAGAAAATAAACCGAATTTATTTATTATAGAATGTAATACTTAAATTAAAGTGACTAATATTTAGGATTTTCCGCCTACTTTAAACTCACAGATATTATCTCCTTTAGCGATACAGGAGACTTCAACACAATCAACGTCTCCTCCAAAGATATACGAAAATATTCCCGCTAAAACACCAGCTGTAAGAGTGCATACAGCGTTTTTAGACTCTTTCTTGTTTTTATTCAACCATTCAATGGCAATTGTGCTGTCTGTTATATTTATCATAGCTTCTTTCTTTTCATTATCTAAATTGACAATATTCATCTTTCCCAGGCCATTTATATTGAATAAGCCTTCCAGAGTTTTGATTGTTCCTTCATCTGTCTGCCCTATTTTCTGCCCTAATTGAATAAGTTCTTTAATAATTACACTTTTTATCTTACCATAAACCTTTGCATGCTCGACAAAAGCAACAAGGTTATTAAGGCTGGATTTTTTAGCTATTTCATAGAGTTTTGACTCGTCAATATCCTGCAATTCTAGAATAGCTGAAGCGTGCAACATTATTAGTTTGTCTCCCAATAAGTTAATTTTTCCTTTATCAATTCCAAACTGGTTTACAAAAAGCAGTTTTTGCAAAAACGGGGATAACATTATTTATCTAATACAAAGGGTTATTTAATACTTGTGCTTTTCGATGAATTGAGGGAAAAAAATATGAATAATAAAGAGCAATAATGTTTAAAAGGTAAATATTAGATAAAGTTTTATGCCTATCTTAGAACAAACACAACAAGATCAATCAAGTTCTATTCTTAAAAAAGCAATATCTATTTACACTAGTGATTTGGCAGAAATTGAAGAAAGACAGAGAATTTTAGGAAATGAAATTAATTTGGATTTACAAGGACTAGTAAATGAAAGCACTGATAAAATCGAAGAATCATGTTTTAAATTTGAAACTCAATTTAATGGAGATCCTAAAGAATTATCAGAGATGAAAAAGCAATTCAGAACTAGTATACATCCGTGGTATTCCCAAAGCTGGCTAATGACACAGGCAACCACAAAACCGAAAGGATTTCCAGGAGACTTTAAACTTTTAGAAAGAATATATGAAAATGTTCCCGTTATATCTGGAGCAGATGGAAATTCCCAAAATTCTCAAGGAGTTGGATTATACTTGGATAGATGGTTTTTGGATTCTCATTTGGCTCATGCTGTAAGAAGCAGGAAAAATTTCATGAGAGATTATCTTACTTTAAGATTAAAACAACGGGAGAAACCATTATGTATCTTAAACCTTGCAAGTGGACCATGTAGGGAATGGCAGGAATTATCAGAGAACTTAGATTTAAATGGTGTAAAATTAATTGGTGTTGATATAGATAAAGAAGCCCTTGAATATACTAAATTAAAACTAAAGGGTATGACGGAAAGAGGATTAGAACTTAATGCTTCAGAAGATAATATTCTAAAAATGGCGTTAAGAAAGATTGAACCTGTGAAAGATAAGTATGGATTACAAGATTTGGTTTATAGTATTGGCCTTTTTGACTATCTTCCTGATAATATGTTGGCGAAAGTAGTAACAAGAGGATACGATTTACTTAAACAAAATGGGAAGATGGTATTAGCTTTCAAAGATAAAGAGATGTATAGAACAACACGTTATGATTGGATGACCGACTGGACTTTTCAACCAAGAAATCAAACTTCAATTACACAATTTCTTCAAAATAATGGTTACGCTTCTGATCAAACGAAATTTTTTAGAGAACCTCTAAATACTATTATTTTCTACGAAATAACAAAGAGTTAAATTTATTAGGTATATTTTCTTTACTTAGATTACATAAAAATGGTAAATAATATCTTTGAGGATCTTATCGTAAGAGGAGGGTTAGTAGGAAATAATAATCAACTTAAATTATTTAGAAAAATTGATTTCTCAATGTATCCAGCAAGAGCTTTTGCTATAACTATTAATGATATATATAATAAAAAGGGATTAGATTATTTAATTAAATTGGGTAAGATTATGGGAGAAAGTGCGGCAGTCATGTTTAGAGACGAAATTAATAAAATGAAATCTCTTATTAAGAAAGATTATCAAACTATTAAAAATCTTATTGAAATTTCAGGATTTGGAAAAATAGAGGAATTTATAGAAGATGAAAAAAAAATTACAATTAGAATAAAAAATCATAGTGTTATTGCTCCTTCTAAGGAACTCTTCAGCAATAAATCTTCAGTTTGTTCTTTTTATGGTGAAATCTACGGAGCATTTATTCGCATATTTAAAAATATAAAAAAATTGAAGATAACGCACACAAAATGCGGTTGTAATAATGGGGAGTTTTGCGAATGGGTGTATGAAAAATGAGCATAGTTAATTATCTAAAGGAGAGTATTTTAAAAAGATTAATAAAAGTAGAAGATGGGCGAGTGAAAATGTTTGGGAAGATAGATTACATAATGTTTCCAGGGGTTGCTATGGCTGAATTTCTCCATCAAATAGGGAAAGATATGGGTGAAGATTATTTATTTGATTTAGGATATAAGGCAGGATTAGATGGAGCCAATGAAATGATTGAAAAATTAGGGTTGTTTGCAAACTCAATACCTACTAATATGAATATTATCAACTCAATGTTTGAAACTCTTGGTTTTGGTAAAATGAACATTAAAGTCATGCATTCAGAAGATGGGCAGATTCTCCTTACTTTAGTTGAGCATCCTGTAATTGAGTATGCTAAATTAAAATATGGAAATAAAACCCGAGTTTGCGCGCTTTATAGGGGGATATTTTCAATTCATGCAGAAAAAGACTTGAAAGTTAAAAATTGTAAGCTAATAGAAACTCAATGTGTTCTTAAAGGAGATGCATTTTGTGAATGGTCATCAAATTATTTTAAAAAATCTAAAAAAACATAAAAAATTATTTTTCAATTTGATGAACTATAATTCCTTTCTCGCTAATTTCAACAGGATGGACATCTTCATCATTCTTTGTACTTCTCATTTTTCTTACAATCAAAGATCTTGAGAATTCTCCCCCCAGGCTTTCAAAAGTAATAAGAACTACACCGTCACAGACAAATTCTGAGAGAGTGTCTCGACTAATATATTCTCCAGATTGAGAGGCTTCGCTAATTAAGAGAGAGGTGCAATCTAAAGCGCGAAGTTGTTCAATGAAGCTATAAATGAATCTCTTAACTATGAAATCTCCAATAATTGGAGGCGAGAATATTATGTTTTCTCCCATTACATCTTTGACAGCCAGTTCTGAGGGTGTTGTGTATATTGGTGCATTGACAACTAAAGTTGAAAGGGAGTCTATCACAAGCCTCTTTATACCTTCTTTTTTAACAATTTGTTGAATATCTTTAATAGTCTTCTCTGTAATTTTTTCAAGTGGTATTGAAATTATATGTAATTGTCCTTGTTTTTCTAATGAAGAAAGATCCCACCCAAATTGTTTTGCTTGTTCACGAAGTGCTTCAGCTCTTTGTTCAAACGTAACATAAAGACTTTTTTCTTTATTTTCTTGTGCACCTGCAACTAAAAACTGTAAGCAGAATATTGTTTTTCCTGTTCCAGGCCCTCCACAGATGAGAATTGAAGAATTAAGTGGAAATCCACCCTGAACAAGATCGTCAAAGCCAGGTATTCCCGTTTTAACCCTTAAATTTGCCTGTGTTTTATTCAATGATTTTTCTGCCTTTTCGATCGGCCTCTTTTTCATCCTATAAGGAAAGAAATGATATATATAAATCTATTTCTTCTTTGACTTTTTAATTAAAATATAAATTTTTATTAATAACTATTAGATATTTGAATTATATTTGTGGATTTTATGTTAAACAATTTCAGTTAGAAATAAAGAGTACTCTGATTGCAGCGAGAAGTTAAGAAAGAGGGATAGTAATTCCAAGATATCTCCATCTTTTTGTAATCATAGAAATTATATTTAAGATAATTATTGCAATTCCTAAAATTATATTTATCTAATCTTAGCACCTTCTTCGATGTCTTTTTCGGGAGAAATGATAATGACCTTCTTTTCATCCTGGGAAACTGCAGCAAGAAGCATTCCCTGAGATTCAACACCTTTCATAATTCTTGGGGCAAGGTTTACAAAGACTATACATTTTTTTCCTTCTAATTCTGATTTTTTATAATATTTTTTTAAGCCAGCACAGATAGTCCTTTTTTCGGCTCCCACAGAGATTGATAGTTTGTAAAGCTTATCAGCCCCATCTATTTCTTCAACTTTTTCTATTTTTCCTACCCTAATATCCAGTTTTTCCCAGTCCTTGAATTCTATTGATGACATAATCCCATCAATAATTGGAGATTTATTAACTTTTTCTTTTTTCTTACTATTAACATTTTCTGCTATTGTATTAATTTTTTTAAATAAGATTGGAGATTTTTTAATTTTATTTATTTTTAGGTCGTTATTTAAGGATTCAATGGAAATTTCAAAGTTAAACACTTTTGAAATTTTTTCTGAAGTTTCTGGCATAAAAGGAGAAAGGAGAATTGCGATGTCTTTTATCGCATTGCATAGAGAATAAATAACTTTTTTGTTTTTTGTTTCCCACGGCTTTTTTTCTTGGGCATAAATATTGCATGAGTCTATGAATGAAAAGATTTCATTCAGAACTTTATCTAATTCCAAATTTTGAAATAGTTGATTAACTTTTTTTAATGTTGGTTTAATTTTAATAGGAGTTGATTTTTCCATTCCATATGTTTCTGCCAATGTGGAAACTCTGGAAATTAGATTACCTAGTTTGTTTGCAAGCTCATTATTATGCCTTTCTATTAATATTTTTTCTGAAAAATCTCCGTCTTCTCCGAAACTAACTTCCCTGAAAAGGAAATATCTTGCAGAATCAACTCCTGCTATTGAGATTAATTTATCAATATTTATTATGTTCTTTAATGATTTGCTCATTTTTTGACCTTCAACTGTCCACCACCCATGTGCAAATATTTTCTTGGGAGGTTCCAAATTTAAAGAGAAGAGAATTGCTGGCCATATGACTGCGTGAAACCATAAAATATCCTTTCCTATTATATGTACATCAGCTGGCCAGAATTTTTGAAATTCTTTACTATGTTCTAGATATCCTATTCCTGTAAGATAATTTGCCAGAGCATCAAACCAAACATAACAAATGTGATTTTTATCAAATGGAAGTGGAATACCCCAAGAAAATGACGTTCTTGAGATTGATAGATCTTGGAGTCCTTCGTTAACTCTATTAATTATTTCAAATCTTCTATTGGAGGGAGAAATGAAATCTGGATTTTTGTCGTAGTAGTTCAAGAGGTTTTCTTTATATTTAGATAGCCTGAAGAAATAGGATTCTTCTTTTAATTTTTCTATTGGTGTTTTATGTACTGGGCAACAACCTTCTAAAAGTTCTTTTTCTGTATAATAAGCTTCACAACCTGTGCAATAAAGGCCTTCATAATACCCTTCATAAATATCTCCTTTCTTATGAACTTCTGAAAGAATAACTTGAACAACCTGCTCATGATCTGCATCAGTAGTCCTGATAAAACGATTATAATTTATGTTTAATTTTTTCCATGCTTCTTTAAATTTAGGAATAAGATTATCCACAAATGTTTTAGGTTTCTTTTTTGCATCTTGGGCAGCTAATTCTATTTTTTTACCATGTTCGTCAGTACCTGTAAGGAAAAAAACTTCTTTTTTCTGTATCTTATTCCAACGGGCTAAAATATCTGCTGCTATAGTTGTATATGCAGATCCTATATGAGGTATATCATTAGGATAATATATAGGGGTGGTTACATAAAAATTATTTTTCTTTTTCATATACTATCTTCTTTTTGAAGGTTTTTATTTCTTTCTGATAAGGTTTTACATAATTTTATATAATTCCTAATGCGATTCTCACATAGATTTATATACTCGTTAGAATAGTTATAGAATATAAAGGGTGTTTAAAGAGGTCAAAATGGATAATGAAAGATGTCCTTCAGGAATTAATGGTTTTGATGACTTATGTGAAGGAGGTTTTGTAAGAAATAGTGTTAATTGTCTGATAGGGGGACCCGGAAGTGGAAAAACCATATTTTTATTGCAGTTTCTTCATAATGGGGCAATGATGTTTAAAGAAAGTGGTGTTTATATTAGTTTTGAAGAAGATGTTTTGGAATTGTATAAAGATGGACAAAAAATGGGATGGAATTTAGAAGATCTTGATAAAAGTAATAATGTTAAGATCGTAAAGATATCTCCATATACAACTGTTAGTGAATTAAAAAAGGAACTTACTTTTTTAACTGCTAGATGTAAATATGTTCGGGAAATCTGAAGAAAAAGATTCAAGAGTAAGGATGATGTTAGTTGATTTGACCTCTTTGTTAAAAAGATTTAATGTTACTACATTATTATCTGCAGAATCAACTTCAGGAGATGTTGAGGAAATGGGAGTTATTTCAACAAATGAAGATGGAGTTAATCATATAAAATTTTTAAGTGATAGTCTTGTTCATTTACATTCCTCGGGACTTGGTGGAATTTCTGATAGGGCATTGAGAATAGTTAAAATGAGAAGAACTAATCATGCTAGAGGTCCCTTGCCTATGCAAATAACTGACAAAGGGATTGTTCTTCTTAAGAAGAATGGGAAGAGATAATTTCCTGTTAGATTTTTAATTACAAAACCTTTAAATACTATGTAGTACTATTATTTGTATGAACAGAGGTATTATTAACAGTACTGATAATAGTACTGTTGTTCGCAAAAAAGAGAAGTTAAAAGAAGATATTGTAAAATTAATGCGTTATTCTATAAATCCTCTTTCAACTTCTGATTTATCTGCTAAGTTAGAGAAAGCATGGCATACTATTGATAGGACTTGCTTAATGCTTCAAATTGATGGAAAAATAGATGGATTTAAAGTTGGAAAAATGAATTTATGGAGGTTGAAATGAGAAAAGAGATAATTTATTATTACTGTGTATTATTTTTTATGATTTTCTCAATAATCGTAGTGGGAGCGTTACAATTTTCTGACTTGAACCAAGGAGATTTTGATAATGGTACATTTTCTTCTACAGTATACAACGGAAGTTCTTTGGTCATTGCTAATGGAAATTTAAATGGAAATTTTACAAGTAGAATTTTTGATTCTGGCTCTTCTTCAAGTTGGAAGAATTTAAGCTGGAATGGTTTTAAGCCTAAAAATGAATATATCTTCGCAGTAGACGCACAGGGTAAGATATATTCGTCAAATAACTCTGGAATAAGCTGGACATTGAGAAACAGCAGTTATGGAAGAACAACAGACACACAAGGTATGTTCTCTGACAACAATGGAAATTTATATATTATAGCGCAGTCAAACAAAGAAGTTTGGAAATCAAATAATTCTGGAGTTTCATGGATAAAGGTTAATGAAACATTTTCCAGCAATAATTTATTTGTTGGAACTGCAGATTCAAATAACTTATATGTGATTGCTGGGCAATCACAGGGCTCTGTTTACAGATCAAGTAATAATGGAACATCATGGATTGAGGTAAATAATTCATACAATGGTGGAAATGGAGCTGCGAAAGGATTAAATTCCTTATTACTAAAAACAAATATTAGTTTTCAAGTTAGAAACTGTTCTTCGTCATGTACTGATGAACCGTTTATTGGACAAGATGGAACATCAAACAGTTTCTTTTATAATTTTTCAAACAATTTCAATTTAACAGGGAGATATTTTCAATACAGAGCTTTCTTTTCATCACAAGAAACTGGATTGACAGCCGGAATTAATAATGTGAGGATTGACTATTCACTACTTGATACATCTCCACCTACCATTAATATTATTAATCCTGAAAATAAGACTTACTCATACTCTAATATATTTCTTAATTATACTGTTAGCGATAATATTGCAATAGATAAATGTTGGTATGTTCTGGATGAAAATCCTTCAGTATCTCTCTTGGGATGTTCTACGGCTAGTATCATTGGATTAAGTGACGGAAGCCATCAATTAAGTTTATATGCAAACGATAGTGCTGGAAATACAAACTCAAGTAATACTTCATTTTCCATTGATAGTACCTCTCCTTCTTGGAGTAATATTCAATCATCTTCTCAAGAAACATATTCTTCAAGCATTTTATCATCCTTTAATATTAGCTGGAATGATTCTAACTCTATTGAGAGTGTTTGGATTGAAAGTAATTTAAATTATAGTATGTATTTAATTTCAGGGAACAAGTATGGATTTAACACTAGTATTGGGGCAGGAACATTTTATTGGAGATCTTATGCAAATGATTCTTTTGGAAATATAAATTCTAGCTCTACACAGATAATTTCAGTTGCTAGGTCAAATAGTGGAGTTGATATTTATATAAATGGAAGTAAAAATCAAAATTTGACTATATCTTATGGAACATCGATTAATATTACTTCATTAGGGATTAATGGTAGTTCTTTTTTGTACAAAAATAACGAATTAATTGTAGGGAATATTGAAATAAATATTCTTGGTTCTGGAATTTATAATTATACTGCTATTATATTAGAGAGCGAGAATATAAGCGGTTCTTCAAGAACATTATTCTTAAATGTAACAAAGGCATCTCCGACTTTAAATTTAGTTATTGACAATTCCCCTACAAATAAGACTATTATATATGGGACACAAGTAAATGTAACAGGATATAATGGAAATAGTGGTGATGGAGATATTAGTTATATTCTTCATAAAAATTATAATATCATTGGAGCTGGAGAAACAATATCAGAAGTTGGAATATTTGGAACAGGAAATTACATTTATATTTATAATGTAACAGAAGGGCAGAATTACACTTCTGGAACAATAAGCAGAAATCTAACAATAAATAAAGCATCACCTCTGATTAATCTTTTTGTAAATGGTATTGAGAATAATCAGAGTCAGATATATGGAAATTTAAGTAATGTTACTTCAATTGTTAATGACCAGACATTAAATTTAATATTAAAAAGAAACAATTTGGTTATATCAAATGAAACTGGTTATGTAAATGATATAACGATTTTGGGTGTTGGTTTATATAATTACACTGCGATATTCAGTGGAAATCAGAATTACAGTTCAATAAATAAGTCTTATTTATTGAATATCACTAAAGCAACACCAGAACTTAATTTTTTCATTAATGGATTTGACTCTGATATATCTGTAAATGCTGGTGCAACTTTCAGTATTAATGCTTCTTCTATTTCTCCTTTAGGTGCATTAATTCAGCTTTATGAAAATAATACATTGTTTGGAAATAGTTCAATAATATTTATTACAAAAAATTACAGTAGTCTGGGAAATAGGATATGGAGAGTTTCTATCTTTGGAGGCCAGAATTATAGTTCTATAAATAAGACTCATATCATTAGTGTTATTGACCAAAATTCTCCTCAATATTCTAATTTAAAGTCTGTACCAGGATCACCGGCTACTTATTCATCTGCAAGGCAATACGAATTTAATGTTACCTGGACTGATGATATTTCAATCTCTGAAGTTATATTTCAGTTTAATAATGTTAATTATAGTTACAATAAAGGAAATATTAGTAAAAATAACAATGAATTTTACATCAACTTAACGAAGCTAGCCTCCAATAGCTATAGTTATAGATGGTGGGCAAACGATAGTTCTGGAAATTTGGTTCCTACTCCAATTCAAAATTACACAATTGATAGAGCAGTTGCTGCATTGTTTTTTACAATTACTCCAAGCTGGACAGAAACATACGGAACAAATACAAGGGTAAGTTGTTCTGCTAATAATCTGGAATCTATTATAGTATTAACAAGAAATAATTCAAATGTTGTAAACCCAGATGATGGAATACTGAGATCTAACTCTTATAATTATGCTTGTACTTCTTCACAGACGCAAAATTACACTAGTGCTAGTGTAACTGGAACTTTGACTATCAATAAGGCAACTCCTAATTTCAATTTGACCTTAAATGGGATTGATGGGGATATTAATTTGCCTAGTTCTGGTGGACTAGTTGACATAAATGCCTCTATGATATCGCCTATTTTTGGATTTTTAAATTTAACAATTAACGGAAATTCTACTAATTACAGTTTAAGTCCTTTATATCTTCAAAGAACATTTTCTATAACAGGAATTCATACGGTAACAGCCTATTATGGAGGAAATGAAAATTACAGTGATGGAATTAAGAGTAGAATAATTACTGTCAGCAGCTCAAGTTCAGGTGGAGGTGGGAGCGGAGGTGGAGGTGGGAGTGATATTGTTTCAGGGGGAGGAGGAAATATAAATGTAAGTAAAAAACCTTATGAAGAGAATAAAATAGAATTTTCAAAGTTAGACGACGTAATTATTTATCCAGGAGAGGTAAAAGTTCTTCAACTCAATGTGAAAAATACGGGAAAGACATTTCTAAATAAATGTAAAATTTCTGGGATAGGCGATTATAATGGCTGGATAGAATCTTCCGAAACTAAAAATATAAACATCGGAGAAATTGTCGATTATTTATTAAGAATACAAGTTCCAGTTAATGTGACGACTAACGCCAGCGTTCAATTAAGGCTTGAGTGTATTGAGAAAATTGCCGATACTTCATTTAACGCCTTAATAATACCACATGGTTTCTTTATTGATTTAAAAGATATGAATCTTTTATCCAGAGATAAACTTCTTGTTAATTATACTATTATTGGAAAAACTGAATCCAGAGAAAGAGTCTTATTTACTATAACAAATGAGGCTGGAGAAACATTATCTCAAAAAGAGGAAATTGTAGATATTAATAACCAAGAGAAAAAGTTCTCTGTTATTTTAGATGTTTCAAAATCTGGGAATGAATTATTAAAAGTTGCTGCTAAAAAAACCGGAACAGATATAAATTTCGTAGAAGAGTTCTTTGTCTATGACAGCTCACAGTTTGTTACAGGTTTCGCTCTTCTTGATAACATTAATAGGCCTGTTTTCTACATTACTGGGATAGTAATAGTTTTCGGAGTATTTGCATTTTTTATTATCAAAAGGATTTTAAGATATAGAAGATGGATGGGCAGAAGATAATACAGAGATTAAATTGGAACATCAATATGTTCATTTTGTAAAAAATTTTCTTTGAATATAAAATTACCTATAAATAAAAATTTTGAAATAAAAATTGTGGCTAAGAATATAAATGGCGAAATTGTTAGCCAAAAAATATTGGTTTAGAGTTTTGATTTATAAAATTTATTAATACTATATTGTTCAATAAATGGATCTGCCATGATCTTATCAAGCATTTGATGACATAGATATTTTTGTGAAAATAGTTGAATATTGATATTTACCTGATTTTATAGTAGTTTATATAAGTTATTAATTCACAATTGTGGCATTCGCTATTTTATTTACAACATCCTTGGCAACATTAATTTCGAGTGCAAAGCCAAGGCTTTCAGCTCCTCCAACCTTAAAATTGTTGACTCCTATAACTTGACCTCCTACATCGATCAATGGTCCTCCGGAATTCCCTGGATTAAGAGAAACATCTGTTTGAATGTATTCCTCCAATCCGTTTGGGCCTTCCCTATTAATAGCAGATACTATTCCCTGGGTAACTGTAAAAGATAAGCCAAGGGGGTTGCCTATCGCAATTACTTTTCTCCCTGGCTGAACATTATCAGAATTTCCAAATTCCAGAGCATTATAACTGCCGTCAGCTTTTAGCAGAGCTATATCTCTATTAAGATCGTATCCTATTAATTTAGCAGAGACAACCTGCTTGTCATATGTAAGAATTGCTATTTTCTTGGCTCCTGCAATTACGTGTTGATTTGTCACAATATAGCCATCTTGTGTTATTACAAAGCCACTCCCCATAGCTTTATCAGTACCAACGCTAACTACTCCTTTAACGACATCTTCTATAATTCCTGAAAAGTCTCCACTGGATGATTTTAATAAAGAAATTTCCTTTGTTAAACTAGATTCTTGTTTTGATAATGCAAGGGCTAATTCATTTATTGATTGTTGATTCAAAGCATTATTTTCATATATGGTGTCAGAAAAATATTGGCTTATATTTTCTATGGCTTTGTTATTTGCATTTCTTTGAATTTCTTGTTGATTACTCAGTTTTGTAATTTGGCCGCTTAAAGATATAAATGAAACTGTTTGCAAAACAAGTAGAATTATAACAAGAAAGTATAGAACGTTTCTATGTCTTTGATGTTTTTCATGAAGTATTTTTTGATCCATGTTTTAATATATTAAAATAAGGTTATATATTTATCTATTGATAATATTAGGTTTTGATCTAATATCAAGTGTTGTAAAATAAACTTTAATTTCGAAAAAATGATATTCATATAATATTTATTAAAGTTTTTTGTTTACAAAAACCTATTTAAATGCCCTTTTCTATTACATTCTAAGATAAGGAAAGAAAATGGTGATTAAAATACACACAGTTGGCGGTTATAATGAAGTTGGAAAAAATATGACTGCTTTAGAAGTTGATGAAGATGTCATATTGTTTGATGCAGGACTTTTTCTGCCGGCAATTGTCGGAGTTTCAGAAAAAGAGCGCATACCTACAGAAAAAGGAATGCGCAGCCTTGGAGCTTTACCAGACGATATTTATCTTGAAAAACATGGGCTTAGGCAAAAAGCTCGGGCTTTGTTAATTTCTCATGCTCATTTAGACCACGTAGGAGGGGTTCCGTATATAGCACCAAGATATTCAGTTCCAGTCCTTGGAACACCATATACTATGGAGGTGTTAAAAGTTTTAATGGAGGATTCTAATCAAAGGATTACGAATAGAATTGTTCCTGTTCAGTTAAACAACTCATACAATGTTAAAGGACGTAACAATAATTATAAAATTGAATTTATCAATATCACTCATTCGACTTTGCAATGTGCTATAATAGCTGTTCATACTAATCAGGGGATAATAATGTATGCAAACGATTACAAACTAGATAATACTCCTGTCTTAGGAGATAAACCTAATTATACTCGATTGCGGGAATTATCTAAAATAGGAATTAAAGCTTTAATAGTTGATTGTTTATATGCTCCAGATGATAGAAAGACTCCTTCTGAAAAGATAGCGCGCGGATTATTAGAAGATGTTTTATTTACGACAGAAAATAGAAAATCAGGGATTATTATTACTACTTTTTCATCGCATATTGCTAGGTTAAAGACTATCAGTGAATTTGGAAAGAAACTAAATAGAGAGGTTGTTTTTGTTGGAAGAAGTTTAATTAAATATGTAACAGCTGCTCATAGGACATGTAAGTTATCCTTTTTAAGAGAAATACAAATGGTTAGTTACAGAAACCAGGTTCAAAACATGCTTAAAAAAATTAATAAAAATAGAGATAAATATATTTTAGTTTGTACAGGCCATCAGGGAGAACCAGGATCTGTATTAGACCGTATCGCTCGCCATCAACTTCCATTACATCTAAATAAAAATGATCACATTATATTCTCTTCAAAAACTATTCCTACTCCGATAAATGAGGAAAATAGGCAACAATTAGAAAAGAGATTGAAAAAACATCATGTAAGAATATTTGATAATGTACATACAAGTGGGCATGGTGGAAGGGAAGACCTAAGAGATTTAATTAACTTATTAAAGCCCGAACACGTAATTCCTTCACATGGAGATGTTAGAAAATTAACTGCGGGTGCTTCATTGGCTGTTGAAATGGGATTTAAATTAAATAAAACTGTCCATATATTACAAAATGGACAAATGCTCAACTTAACATGATAGACGAAATACAATCTGGATTGAAGAATGCTATTGAAAGAGGTAATTCTCTAGATGAAGCAATTAAAACCTTTGTAAATGCTGGATATAATCCTGTTGAAGTTAAAGAAGCTGCAAATGCTCTTGGTTATGGAGCAAGTAACATAACTTCACAAACTTCTTCTAGTTCAAATACAAAACCTGCCGCTTTTCAAAATCAAAACACTCCACAAATTCAACAACCTTCTCAACAACAATTTAATTCTTTACCAAGCCAAGGGCAGCAATCACCTTCTCAATCATCTCAGAATATTTTTTCTCCTTCAAATACATATACCTCACCTTTTGGCTCTTCTTTTTCTCAACAGGCACAACAATCTCAACAACAAAAATCTTCATCATCAGACAGTTCTTATTCTTACAGTCCTGTTCAAAAACAAAAGAATCCGAAAAAGAAAAAAGTAATTGTCCTGATAATCCTTCTTCTATTGCTTATTGGAGCTATTATCACTGTAATACTTTTCAAGGAAAATATTCTTGGGTTGTTTGGACAGAGTTAAAAAAAATTTTAGTGTTTAATGATTGAATGATAAATTTCCATGTTCAAATTTCTGACTTGTTATTTGTTTGTAAATTTCCCAAGCAGAATACACTCTAAAACCATGGAATAAAGTCTTATCAATATCAGATGATTTTAACAAATCTGTAGATCTAACAAGAATTGTGCTAGTGTCATTACGCATTCTATAATCTCCATCATTTATTTCTCTATCGATTAAATTTTCAGTTGCTAGCTTTTCTAAATATATTTTAACTGTTTGTGGTAGCATTCTTGCATTAATTGGAACCGCTTGGTGTTTTAGTAAGAACCTAGAAATCATATCTGAATTGACAGTTGGTATTCCATATTCGCTAGATTCACCGTAAGCTATCATAAGAGCCATATCATTATAACCTATACTTGACGGGGCGCTTTCTTCTTTGAGATGATTTACAGCAAATAATATTGCTACTTTATATTCTGAATGTATATAATCCATTTGTAATTCACTTTATTTAAAGGCGAATTAATAGTATATAAATCTTTCTTTTTTGTTACTACTATAATAAGGCGATTGAATAATGTATTTTTAAGAGAATATTTAATAATCTTCATTGAGATAAAGAGAAATGATTTATCAACCGAGAGAAGATTCTTTTTTATTGGCAAGGCAAGTGGAAAAATATGCGAAGAATAAAAAAGTCTTAGATATTGGAACAGGAACAAGTATTCAGGCTGAAACTGCTCTTAAGGCCGGAGCAAAAGAGGTAATTGCCAGTGATATTGATATAAATGTGATTAAACACTTAAAAAATAAAGGAATAAAATTTATTCAATCTGACCTATTCTCTAATATTATTGGCAATTTCGATTTAATAATCTTTAACCCCCCATATCTTCCTAAAGATAAGAGCGAGGATTTGGAGAGCAGGAAAACAACTACTGGGGGAAAAAAGGGTGATGAAATACTTCTTAGATTTTTAGAACAAGTTTCAAGTCATTTGGAAAGAGATGGTGTAGTATTACTGATTATATCATCGTTAACTCCAAAAGAAAAAATATTTTCTTTATTAAAAAAGTTATCATTTAAATACAATGTATTAAATTCAAAAAGTTTTTTCTTTGAGACTTTAGAGGTTTGGGAAATAAAAAAATAAAATTATAAAGTATATTTTATCATAATGGAAGACACTTAAATACTCCGGTTTTATCTGGTTTACAATTAAATGAATACTTCTTTCCACCATCTATCCAACTAAAAGATAATCCTCTTGGGTTTAGTCTAGTTTTTGAATCATAATTTAAAATACCAGACATGCTAAAAGGTCCGGTACTGGCTCTTTCTAAACTTAGTTCATCTTTTCTAAGGTAGAACTGAGTTCTTTCTTCAGAATTAAGATTCCAAATATCTTCTAAACTAATTGATGTTCTGTCTACAAAATTAATCCAAGAATCTTCGGTATTAATCTTAGTAAAACCCAATGATTCACTATCTAGGTCTCCCCGAAACTGATAATTTAAAGCATCTCTTCCAGTTTTTACCTTTGTAACATTTATTCCACTCGGATTACTAAAAAGGTCATTTTGTAACTTATCAACTTCTCTCTTAGTATAAATAAAACTAATCATTGTATCAATCTCATCCTTTGTATAATAAGTGGTTTTCTTTGCTGTTGTCTTTATCCCAAAGACAGCATTTCCAGTCAATTTCACCGTTATCACAGAAGCCAAGACAGCAACTACAAGAGCTGTAACAATAACTGCAGTCAATGTTTTTCTATCCATTTTATCACATCCTTTCATCTTTTTCATATTTATCAATTTGAAGTTGAAAGCTTCAAATTTTAATATAAACTTATAAAGTAAAGGGATTTATATATATACCTTTCGAAAGAGTATTTTGAAATTAAATATATGAAAAATGAAGATTTAAATATAGTATTAAGTATATTAATTTAATATGAAATCTGAAACAGAAAAATGGTTAGAACAAGTAAAAAAAGACATTCGAGCAGCGAATAATAGCTTTAATTCAAGAGATTATGAATGGGCTTGTTTTCAAGCACATCAGGCAGTGGAAAAGTCTCTAAAAGCACTTATTATTGAGAAAAAAAGTTTTCTAATAAAGACTCATGATTTAGTATTATTAGCGAAAAAATTGGATGCTCCAGAAGATATAAAGATAAAATGTAGTAAAATTAACCCTTCTTATATTGATACAAGATACCCAGATGTACCGAAAGCATATTCAGAAGTAGAAGTAAGAGAAATAGTCAAACTTTCGGAGGAAGTTATCTCATGGATAGAAAAGAACTTATAGATAAATTAAAATTGTTTAAGAAAAGAATAGAAAAAAAATATAAAATAGAGAAAATGATACTTTTTGGTTCAAGGACTAGTAAGGTATACAAAGAAGATGGTGATGTTGATATAATATTAGTTGGAGATTTTAAAGGGAAGAGTAATTTAGAAAGGGCTCCTCCCCTTTACATTGAATGGGAGCTAGATCTTCCCGTAGACTTTTTATGCTATTCATTAGAAGAATACAAAAAATTAGCGAAACAGATTACAATAGTAAGAGAAGCATTGAGGAATGGTATAATAATTAAATAAAAAACATTTAAAACCTCTATTTTCCCTAAAATAGATATGGACAAACAACGAGAACAAGAACTGTTAATGCAGGCTTCTTATTTGGAAAAAAATTCCCAGGAAATTGCCCAACAAATTGAATATTTCGAGAAGGAGATTATGGAGCTCGATAATATTTATAATAATCTTTCATCTCTTGAAAAAGGAAAGGGTAATGAATCATATTCTGCATTGGGTAAGGGTCTTTACATTAAATCGCAACTAGCGGAAGAAAAAATTCTTGTTCATGTTGGAACTAATGTACTTATTAAAAAAGGCATTGATGAAACGAGGAAGATTGTAGAAGAACAGATAAAAAAACTTTCACAAGCTCGCGCTTACCTAATGGAACGACTTGAACTTTATAATAAAGGTCTTAGAGATATTATGGATGAGTTCGGGGCTTTGGAACACAATCATCCTCATGGCCATGATCATGCCCATATCCATAGCCATTAATTATTAAATATTATTGTGATAGAAATTGTCTTTACATATTGAATGTTTTATTAATAACTTTTGTAATTATGAAAAACCAACCTTTTTATACTTCTTAATACTAAAATAATAAGTAAATAAGGGGGAACGAAAAGCAAAAAGATAAAATGGCTCTTCAAAAAGAGGTTAATTACCTTAGAAATATAACAAATATTCTTCGTGCTGATTCGCTAAGAATGACGACGGAAGCTGGCAGTGGACATCCCACATCTTGCCTATCGTGTGCTGATTTAGTGGCTGCCTTATTTTTTCATGAAATGCGTTTTGATCCTCTAAATGCAAAAAATTCTGAAAATGACGAGTTTATATTAAGTAAGGGGCATGCCGCTGCTATTTATTATGCTGCTCTATGGAGGGCAGGATGCATAAAAGATGCTTTGCTATCTTATAGAAAACTTTCTAGTAATCTAGAGGGACATCCTATTCCATTTGATGGTTGGGTGAAAGTTGCAACAGGCTCTTTGGGACAAGGATTATCTGTTGGTATAGGAATGGCTATCGCAGCGAAATTAAATAAAAGAAAATATAGAACATTTGTCTTACTTGGAGATAGT
>JACPLS010000029.1:0-7623 GCA_016186375.1 Candidatus Pacearchaeota archaeon | reverse complement strand
TTGCCGAGGGAGAGATTTATGAAGCTTTGCAACTTGCTCCTTATTATAATCTAAGTAATCTTTGTGCCATTATAGATATCAATAGGTTAGGACAAAGAGGAGAAACTATGGTTGGATGGAATATTGATAAATATTCAAAAAGATTTGCTTCCTTTGGATGGGAAGTTGAGATAATAAATGGACATAATATTGCACAAATAATTTCAGCATTTAGAAAATTTAGGAGAACAAAAAGACCATTTGTAATTTTGGCAAAGACAGTAAAAGGTAAGGGAATTTCATTTTTGGAAAATAAGGAAGGGTTGCACGGAAGAACTTTAACCAACACCGAACTTAAAAATGCACTAGATGAGATTCATATTGATGAAAATATTGATTTTAGAATTAATAAATCTAGACCTGCCAAAAATAATAATGAAAAATTACTGATAAAAAAACCCTTTATTACTAGATATGCTCAAAATATTAGCATAGCGACAAGGGAAGCATACGGAAACGCTCTTTCTAATTTGGCTAAAACAAATAAGAATATATTAGCTGTTGATGCAGAAGTTAGCAATTCAACTTTTGCAGAAAAAGTCAAATTTTCTGCATGGAGGCAATTTATTGAAGCTTTTGTTGCAGAACAAAATATGATATCTTTATCACTGGGATTATCAATTAAAGGATTTAATGTTTTTACATCAAGCTTTGCGGCATTTCTTACTAGAGCCCATGATCAATTGAGGATGGCAGCTTTATCAAAAGCGCCAATGACAGTTTGTGGATCTCATGCAGGAGTCTCTATTGGACAGGATGGAGCATCACAAATGGGATTAGATGATATTTCTATGTTTAGAGATTTGCCGCAAAGCATCATTTTCTATCCTTCTGATGCTATTTCTACAGAAAAAATAACCCAATTAGCTGCCACATTAAATAAAAACTCAATAAAATATATTAGAACAACAAGGCCAAAAACACCTATAATTTATTTGCCTAAAGAAATATTTTTTCTTGGAGATTTTAAAATTTTGCGAAAATCAGGTAAAGATAAAATTGTCCTTATTGGAGCAGGAATTACACTACATGAATCAATTAAGGCAAACGAAATATTGAATAAGAAAAATATAAATTCGGCCGTTATTGACCTTTATTGTATAAAACCTCTTAAAATAAGAAAATTGATTTCCTTTATAAAAAAACATGGCAAGAGGGTAATAGTTACGGAAGATCATTATGAAGAGGGAGGCATAGGAGAGATGTTAAATCATGAATTATCAAATACTGGTATTAAGATTTCTAATCTTGCAATAAAAGAAACACCTCATTCTGGTACAACCGAAGAACTCTTAAGGAAGTATTGCATTGATTCTGATTCGATTGCTAGGGCTGCTATAAAACTTCTTTCTTCTTAGCAATAAATTCGATAAATTTTTTAACTTTCTTTTTATTGGAAGAGGAAAATAAATTTTCATTATAATAAAGAATTTCCCAATCTTTAAACAATTCTTCAATGTTAAGATTTTTTAAAATATCATTATTAATGTAACTTATAATAATTAGACCTTTTGGAAGTGTATGATATTGGATTTTCTTTATTAAAAACTTAATTTGATCACTTTGTAAAAAATGAAGTACATTGTTACATATTATTATATTATAATCTTCAAAATTATAAGTTAAAGCATTAGCAACAGTTGATCTTATTTCAACATTATGAATTCTTGCTAACTGATTAATTTTATGAATAAAATACGAAGATGTATCTATTGCAGAAATATCAAAACCTTGTTTTGCTAGGAAAAAGGAATCTTTTCCATCAGCTGCTCCAATATCCAGAACTTTTAACTTTTTTTCTTTATTGATATTATTATCAATAAACTTTAAAGCCTCAACAACATTTGGATTTGGATGAATTTCTTCTTGATTTAAATAAGTTAATTTCATAAAAATCAATACTATTTTAAGGTTATATAAATTTCTATATTATATTTAGCAGGTATCATAAAATTATCAAATACAATGATTAAAAAATGTAAGAAATAAGAATAGACAGTATTAATTATTTTTTTAAAATATAGACAATTTTGATTTACCCCTATTCTGACAATAGCCAAATTATTACATTTTTAATCTTAATTATTTATAGTATTAATTTATCTTTGGTATTTTGGTTAGAAGATTCATTTTTAGGATTTTTTTCTATATGAAAATTAACTTAAAGGAGGGTTTTTCAAAACCCTCTATTGAATATTTATTTATTTTACAAATAGCACACATTACATAAATTTTGTTAACTTGTCAAAATCATCAAGTATAACTCTTTTGGAATAACTACCTCTTTCTTCTTCTTTCTTTTTTCTTAATACTTCTAATTCTCCTTTGTTATATTTTTTGAACTCTGTCATAGAATCTATTACATCCAAAATATCTATAAAATCCTCCTCTTCACCTGAATTGTAATATTCATCTATTTCTTCTCTAAGCTTTCCCTTAAGAATTTCCCAATATTCATCATCACTAGCTATGTGAGTTATAGGAGTTCTACCCTCTCTACTTATTATCTCCGGAATCTTATCTCTGACAAGTATTCCAATTGCCATAAATAACAGAGTAATATAGAGGTTATAAATGTTATCGAGTAGATATTTTAATTTGTTAAGAATTATATTTCTTTAGTGCATCCACAATTGATGGGGATATGTCGATTTGAGAGTATCTATTGGGAATAGAATTTGTTGTGATTAATTTTGCGTATTTTTTGATCTTTTTATCAGCTCCTTCTGATAGAATAGCGTGAATGCCAATACAAACAAGATTCTTAGCTCCCTGTTCTTTAGCTATTTTCAGTGATCCAACCAATGTCTTTCCAGTACTTATAATATCGTCAATTATGATAATATTTTTTATTCCTCCTAACTCTTGTTTTTTTATTTTTATATTTCTCGGAGATTTCCTCACTTTTTTTAAAATTACAACCTTTTTTCCCAAAATTCTTGCTATTTCAGAACTCCATTGTGCACTTTCTTCATCAGGACCGACAATTATGAAATCGTCTTTGAATTTCTTAGCTATAAAACTTCCAATTTGTTTATTAGCGCTTATGCTTTTTACTTTCCAATATATCTCTTTAGGAGATTTTATTCTATGAAGATGAGGATCCAAAAGATAGATTTCATCAAACTCTTTAAATAATTTTATTATGTGTTTTGAAGAAAGGCTGTCATATTTTAAGAAGTGTTTGTCCTGTCTTAAATAAGGGAAATATGTCGCAACAAGAACAACCTTCTTGGCTCCATAATCTTTGGCAATACTCGCAGCTAAGATTGTTTCTATAATTTTTTCATCGGGATCTTTTGTAATAGAATTAATTATTATAACTATTTTATTTTTGGGATTTTTATTGAGCTTTAAATGAAATTCTGAATCTGGGAAGTCTTCTACAAATATATTTGTATGCTTTGCTCTTAGAGATTTAGCTACTTTTTTTCCTATTTTTTCTGTTTCAGGGAAACTTGCTATAAGCATTGACATTTTACTCTTTTTATTAATCATTTTTATATAGGAATGTATATAAATGTATCTTGTTTTGAAAGATATAATAAGAGGAACTAAAATATATAATGAGTTGGAAAAACTGGCCGTATTGGTTGAAAGGAGGATTAATAACTATATTAATTTATTTATTACTAACTATATTTTTAATAATTATATTTTTTATATTTAAATCACAAATATCTTTAATTTTCTTTCAGATAATAAGTTTACCAACAACTTTGGTCAATAATTTATTTGGAATTTATTCTGGACATAATGGTATTATTAATAAAATATTTTTTACTTCTATAATAATTTATTTCATTATAGGATTTATAATAGGCCTTATATATGGCAAAATTAAAAAGAAAAGAGAGGTCAACTTGAAAAAATGAAAATTGCATTTTTTGAAACAGGTAAAGAAGAAAAAGAATATTTTTCTAAGAATTTAAAGGGACATAAACTTGTTTTTTTCAAGGATTTTATTACACCTGAACTGGCAGATGAGGTAAAGGATATTTATGCTTTATGTATTTTTATCTATTCAAAGATAAATACCGAGATTTTGAAGAAATTTTCTAATTTAAAATATATTGCAACTAGATCTACAGGATATGATCATATTGATTTAGAGGCATGCAAAAAAGCAGGAATTATATTAAGTAATTTGCCTTCCTATAGTCAATATAGTGTTGCTGAACATACATTTGCTTTGCTTCTTGCGCTGGCTAGAAATCTTTTCGATACAAAAAAAATGAAACGCTCCATTGACGTGCATAAATTGAATATATTTACTTTAAATGGAAAAAATCTGGGAGTAATTGGGACAGGAAGAATAGGCGCACAAGTGATAAGAATAGCGAAAGGATTTGGCATGAATATTATAGCCTATGACATTATTCAAAATGATAATTTATCTAAAGAACTTAATTTCTCCTATGTTTCTCTTTCTGAACTTTTGGAAAAATCTGATATAATTACATTACATGTAAATCTGACTAATGAAACAGAGCATTTGATTAATGAAGACGCTTTTAATAAGATGAAAAAAGGTTCTGTGTTGATAAATACATCAAGAGGAAAAGTTGTTGATACCGAAGCTCTTATCAAATCTCTTGAATCTGGAATTGTTTCTGCAGCTGGATTGGATGTTATTGAAGGTGAAGAGACTTGGAAATTAGGACAGAAATCAGATTTTATTAAAAAACTGATTAGAAAAGGCCATGTAATCTTAACACCACATATCGCATATTATAGTAGAGAATCTTTTCAAAAAACTTTAGAAGATACTTTAAGTAATATAAAATTATTTATTGAGGGAAAACCTCAAAATATCGTTAATAAATAATAAAATAATTCAAAATGTTTGATATAATTACAATTGGTAGTGCGACGATTGATGTTTTTCTTAAGACTCATAGAGAAATTAGAAATCATGGTAACCATAAAGATATTTGTTATCATTTAGGAGACAAAGTACTCGTTGATAAAATTAATATTTTTACAGGTGGAGGGGGTACTAACACCGCAGTTGCTTTTTCTAGATTAGGCTTAAAGACAGGATTTCTTGGAGCTCTAGGACAAGATATTAATGCGAAGATTATTCTAGATGATTTAAAGAAGGAAGGAGTTTCATTTTTGGGCTTTAAAAAGAAAGGTAATACAGGATATTCTGTTGTTCTTCCATCAAATGAGGATAGAACTATTTTAACATTTAAAGGTAATAATGATAATTTGGAATTGAAAGATATTGATTTTGATAGAATTAGGTGTAAATGGCTTTATATTTCTACAATGATGGGCAAAAGCTTTGAAACAATTGTTAATATTTCAAATTATGCAAAGAAAAATAACATAAGAATTGCGCTAAATATTAGTAATTATCTTGCGAAAAAGGGCTTGAAGAATTTAACTGGATTATTAAGAAATATTGATATTATTATTTTAAATAAAGTAGAATTAGAGTTGTTAACAAATAAATTATCTATTAATGAATCTATAAAAAAATTATTAAGTTGTGTAAAGGGCATTATTGTTATAACAGATGGACATAGACCTATTAACGCCTTTGATGAAAAAAGACGCTATATAAAAAAGATTAAGGCTTTGAGGATAGTAAATACGACGGGTGCGGGGGATGCTTTTGCAGCCGGTTTTGTTTATGGAATAATAAAAGATAAGAACATTATGGAGTCTCTTGGCTTTGGACATAAAGAAGCATGTTCTGTGCTTATGCATAAAGGAGCTAAGACGGGGCTCTTGAGAAAACTTCAGTAACAGGAATATATAAAAACACTTACTTATATATTTCAGTATGGCCACTAAAAATATATTTGTAAAGAAAGACTGGAGAGATTATTTTGGAATTCTTTCAGAGGAGAAAGTTGATCAACTCGAAAGAAATATAAGAAAATTAAGAGAAAAGCATAGAGAAGAAAGGATTGAGAGAATTAAAGAGATCAAGATAGAAGATTATTAATTTAAGTTTTTAATCTTATCGCTTTCCATAATCTTCTTATGATTTTCAAGAGATTCTCTTAAAGAAGGGCATTTATAATTGAGAACTGACCTCAATTTAGTGGAGGTTGATCCATTGTTCATTGGGCGGAGTGCTTTTTGACCAAGCTCAGATGTTTTTACTTTTTGCAATAAATTATTATCAATATTGAAAATAGATGCTATAAGATTGGCGAATACAAATCTGTCTACTGTTTCCGGACCAGTTGCATTAAATACACCTGAAATATTCTTCTCTATAGAGAGTTTGATATATTCACAGAGAACTAGAACATCAATAGGATTGCTTATTTGATCATCAACTATTTTTTTCAATTCTTTTTTTTCCTTTAACCGTAGAAGTTGCATAAAAAAATTACTGCCTCCAGGATCATAGCCAAAAATAACAGTTGGCCTTAGAATTAAGAAATTGGGAAGTATTGAGATTATCTTTTCTGCCGCTAGCTTTGTTTCTCCGTAAATATTTACTGGTTTTGTTTCGCTTTCTTCAGAATAATTACCTTTTTCTCCGGCATAAACGTAGTCTGTTGAGATATAGATTATTTTCTTTTTGTTGAGAAATGACCATTTTACTAAATTGAGAGTTCCATCAACATTTGTTGTCCATGTTTCATCCTTGTGTTCTTGGCAATAATCAACAAAAGTCAAAGCAGCACTATGGACGATAAGGTCGGGATTAATTAAGTTTAAAACTTGCATAAGATCATCTCTTTTTGTTATATCGCACTGATGGGTTGTAGTCTCTCCAGCACGTCTTGAAATTCCATAAACTTCATGCTCTTTTTTTAGGTAATTAAATAAATTTTTTCCAACAAATCCCGCACTTCCTGTAATTAAGATTTTCATAGTTTGATTATTATTTATCATCCGTGTTTTATATCCCAACTGTAAGGAATATCTTTTGTGAAAGGATCAATTCTTACAATTTCATCAGGATCATGTGAATGAGAGGCGATATTTATTACTAATGAGTCTTGCTCTCCAAGACCTTTAAATCCATTAACAACTCCTGGTGGAACAGTAACTCTAACGTAATTATCTTTTCCTAAGAAAATCTCCAATAAAACGCCTTTTGAAGGTGAATTCTCTCTTGAATCGTATAACACGAGTTTTATCTTTCCGACAGGGACAGCATAGTTTAAAGTCATTGTTTTATGTAGATGCCATGCTTTTATTGCTCCAGGATGCACCCATGAACCATAAACTTCTCCGAATTGCTTGAAAACAGGATCATCAGACCTTAACATGTGATATATTGCTCCCCTTTCATCAGGAATTCTTTTTAGAGGAGATATTACAACTCCTTCAATTACTTTTTTAATAGGTTCAACCATTTATTTTAAACAATTCATAAATATTTAAATTATACTGTGATGTGATGCTCTTTTATCTTTTGGATATAATTGTCCAACTGTTAGAGCGCATGATTTGCTATAAAACGGGCGTTTATTTTATAGTATATAAATTATAAAATTTCTTCTTCTTTGTGCTCACCAATGTCTTTCATGGTGAGCATATATGTATGAAGCATGCTCATAGCTCCTGAGAAAAATGCTTCTTCTGCTATTTCTTTTTTGGTTAATTGCT
>JACPLS010000017.1 GCA_016186375.1 Candidatus Pacearchaeota archaeon | reverse complement strand
CACGATATGAAAACTAACGAGATAAAAGGCTATAAAATTTTTGATTTTTTAAAACGAGGAGGAATTAAAAATATAAAATTACCCCTTCCAGTTAATGTGAATATCACTACGTAATTTCTCTCGTTTTTCCACAAATTTTCAGCAAATATTTTAATTTTGTTTTATTTTTAAGTCATAAGTTTTTATAAGAAAATAGCCTTACTGTCAAGAGGCGCGAAGCGCCAACCGCGCCAAACCGAAAGGGTTAAATAGTACTTAAAAAGAAAATTTCTTATGGTTAAAACACTGATCGAGATAACGTTAGACAAAGCTGGAATTGTTGAAATAACAGGGAGAAAAAAACGCCCAAGTCTTAAAGCAATACCTTTAGGTAATCCAATAATAATCAATGCATATCTGGAAGACATGGATACTACAAAGGAGATAATAAGGGATTACGCTCCATTAAAAGCCAGCGCCTATACAATTGGTCAATCTCATCCAAAACATATAGATTATCATCCTGTTCAGTATTATAAATTAATTAAGCGTTAAAAATATGTTCGCATAAGTGACATTAACCGTAATTTTGCCGAGCCACATGATCGAAAGTTCATATTAATCCAAAATAGTCAATTCTCAGTCCTTTTTGATTTCTCGTTTAATTTAACAAAGAGGCACAAATCTTCGATATCATAAAATTTTGCTTGCTTAAAAGAAATTACCAAGAACTAACCAAAACCAACATATCTTCTTCTAAATCCCTGCTTGCATACTTGCTTTAAATTCTGCCAAAATCCTTCAATTTTAGGATATCTTTCTCTAAACTTCAGAAATTCTGATGCTTTATCTAAAAAAAGACCCGAAGCGCCCAGACCATTACCAAGAAGACAATAGCAAAAGAAATAAATTCGGTCTTGACTTACTCCTTGTTGAATAAGATTTCTGGTAGCATATCTTAAGGTTCGACCTGTTTCAAAGGTGTCGTCCATAACTAAAAAAACGGAATTAGATTTTATAACTTGGGAAAATTTTTCTATTCTATTTTTAGTTTCTATTCTTTTTCTACCAGAATCTCTCGGAGGAGTATATTCTATGATTTCTTCTATTCTTAAATTTTTTAATTCCGTTTTTAAAGAATTACTAAGACTCTCCTTTACTGCTGGTCTGCACGAAGGTACCATTACTGCAACAACCGGCCTATTTGCAGAGGTTATCTCATTCAGAGTCTCAGATAGCGTTCTAGGTATCATATAATTTCTGAGATAAAATCCTTTTTAAATTTTATCTTTACCACACAATTTTATGGTAACTAACAAAATTCTATTCTCACAAACAATCCCAGAATCATTTTGTCGTTGTCCCAAAGATACTACAAACCTTATTAAACCTCAAAAACTTAATTAATTATTAAAATGGTATCAGTAACATTAACAATATCAGCAATTTTAGCTGTAATTTTTGGCCTCATCATCTTAGTTTGGCCAAAATTCCTCAACATTTTTGTAGGCTTATATCTATTAATTACTGGCATGCTTCAAATTCTCAATCTTTATTATTAATTCTGATTCTTTAAGTAATTTAATAACACAGATAGAAAAATATAAATACTATCGTATCATTAATGTATCATGGAAATTGAAACACTAACAAGAAAATGGGGGAATTCAATAGCTATAATTTTACCAGCAAGAGCAGCAGAGCAAGAAAAAATAAAGGAAAATGAAAGAGTAGTTGCTAAAATAGAAAAAAAGAATCCATTGTTAGTAAAAGATGTATTCGGCATGTTAAAGGGAAAATTCACCAAATCTGCTCAGGAAATAAAGGATGAAATGCGAGCTGGATGGTTCAGCGCATCTGACAGAAAAAGAGAGGAAGAATGGAAGAAGCAGGAAATGAAGAAGTAAAAGAGGATGAAAAAGTTTCTTATTTTTTTGATAGTTATGCAGTTATTGAAATATTAAAAGAAAATCCAAATTATGCCAAGTTCAAAGAACAGCCAATTACTATTGTTTTATGGAATCTAGCCGAGATATATTATCATTGTATTAATTCTAATCTCGAAAAAGAAGCTGATAACTTATATTCTAAATTTAGAAAAAGCGTTGTTGAAATAGACGATGAAACTCTCCAAGAGGCAATGAAATTCAAAAAAGAGCACAAAAAACAAGATCTTTCATATGCAGATTGTATTGGTTATATTTACGCAAAAAAGCATAACATGGTTTTTCTCACAGGCGACAAAGAATTTGAAAATTTAGAAAATGTGGAATTTGTAAAATAATCCAAGAATCAAATATCATTCGCTATATTCAACAGCCCTATAAAAAACTCTCTGTTTGTTTTCAAAATCAGAATTTCTATAACTAAAAGAAACTTCTTCAACAGAATTAGTATAAACACTAATCCAATCTCTTAAATTATCTGACTGTTGCAAAATAAATCTCTTTGGAGGGAAACTTACTATCTCAATATCTAAATAACTTCTCTCTTCTTCATTTATTTTTTCAATTAATAATTTTGGCTTTATTTCTAGTCCAGAAATATTTTCTGTTCCCATAGACGAATAAGTTTTAATCCAATTCATACTTCCATCGGGATATCTGGATAAAGACCCATTATATAGACCAGTTGCATTTCCATTTGGAATCTTGTTTTCTCCTCTCCAGTTTCCATAAGCAACACTATCTACCAAGTTTCCAACACCATCATAAAGTCTTATTTCTCCGTCATTATTCTGTGCTCCTTTGGGGTTTTGAATTACATAAAAGCTTCTTGGGGATAGAACGACATCTTCAATTGTTATGGATTCTGGCGTGCTATCAATCAGTTCCAGTTTCCAACCTTTCAATTTGTAAGAAAAATCAGAAGATTTGTTAAAGAGTTCAAAAAATTCATCAGAACTTGTTATTCTTCCATCTTGATTAAGATCTTGCTGAGGGTCAACAATTATTTCATTTATTTTGATATCTCCTCCTTTTACACAAGGAGAAAATAAAGCTAAACTTGCACAAATAACACCATTAATAATATTCCTTCTCATATAGTATTAGTCAATATTAGGGCTTTAAAATAATTTCGTTTAATTTTTTATTACTTGTTTTAGATAATTTTCATGATATTTTCAAAACTAAATTAATACGGGTGTTATAGCCAAGATATCTTATTAAGAATAATAAACTATTGATATCACATTGTTAATAAATTCGACAATTCTATTAGACAAATACTATATTATGAGCTATAATTTTTGATAATGACTATCATTTTAAAAAAATAAAATAAAAAAACAATAATAAATATTATATTTTTTACGATTATTCTTCAACTTCATCTTTCTGGTTTTCAAGTTCAGATATTCGCTCTCCTACGCCCTTAGCTTCTTTTTCTAAAGCTTGCCGATATTCTTTAAGCATTCCAATCTTTTCTTCTTTAGTAAAGAAGCGCCTGTTCTCAGAAGCTCCTGAACAATCTCCACAGCCATATATTGTACATGTTTGCATTTTTATTATACCTCCTTTCACCTGATAATTATCCTTTCAAGTGTATTTTATATCGTATACACGATATCGGATATACGATATTAAGAAATGGGCAAT
>JACPLS010000026.1 GCA_016186375.1 Candidatus Pacearchaeota archaeon | reverse complement strand
TTGAAGAATTGAGGCAGATTACGAAAGATACTTTCGCCATGGATTTGAAGATTTTCTAAGAAAAGGTTTATGTGGTTTTTTCGAATAATATTCTCTAATCGTCCCTGAGAACTTAAGAAAATGTGAAGCTTCTAGACTACTAGTATAACCTTAAATTAAACTTTGGTACATTTTCCTAGAATGATAATGATCTTAATAATAAAATACAGAATAAGGTTGATATGGATGACGTAACCCTAAATAAAGAAAGATTTATATAGGTATTATATTTCATCTAATAAGGTGAATTAAGATATGAACAAAATAGACACAATTTTAAGAGAAGCAAAGGGAAAAATTCTGACAAGAAAAGATTTTGATAGCTTGGCATCTAAGTATAAATTTGATAAAAATACTCTAAGAAAAGTCATGTTGAACAAGGGATATCTTTTAACTATTTTTAGAGGAATTTATTATTTAAAAAACTTCGAAGAGAAAAAGTTAAGCTCTTTAAAATATTCTGCCTATGAACTCCTAGCTCTTGGCTTGGAGAAAAGAGGAATTAAATGGTATTTTGGTTTGAATACTGCTTTAAAGTTTCTTGGCTTAACTCATGAAGTTTTTCCTGTGAATATTGTAATTAACGATCGGTTTAACAGAACAAAGCCGATAAAAATTGCTGGTTCAAGTTTCTTTTTTATTAAAATAAAACCTACTTTGTTCTTTGATATAAAAGGAACAAAAACAAATAGCAATATTTACCTTTATTACAGTGGTTTGGAAAAAACCCTTTTGGATATGATTTATCTAAAGAAAGAGGTAGATATAAAAGAATTTAAATTTGATAAGACGCTTTTTCTTAAGGAATCAACTAAATATAATAGAATTGTAAAAAAGAAAATTAAGGAGTTGTTATTATGGAAATAGATAAAGATAAACTAAAGAACTTTTTTACTTCTGTAAGGGATAAAACTAGCATAACTGCAACAGAACTTATTGAGAAGGATTTTTATCTTAATATTCTTCTTTTAAAGATTAACTTTGAAGAATATGTTTTCAAAGGAGGAACTTGCCTTGCTAAAGCATATCTTGATTACTTCAGGTTCTCAGAAGACCTTGATTTTACTTTCATTGATCAGAATTTATTTGAAGGAAAATCAAATAAAAGCATAAAGAAACTCTGCAAGGAAAAAATCAATGCTTTTGGAGAGCAGCTTGAGAAAGTAGGATTTAACTTTAAGTTTAATAAGGCCGATAGAAACTTTGTTGAAATTGGCAACAATAATAAACTTGTAACTTACAAAGTATATTATGACTCTTTTTTAACAGGAAAACCTTCTTTCATTAAAATTCAAATTAACTTCTTGGAAAAGATAATCTTTGCACCACAAACAAAAGGACTAAATCCTCTAATCAAATCAAGCCAATTCACAAAAGAAGATAGGGTTTATTTTGAAGAATTTCTTAACTTCTATCAGCCTATCGAGATAAATGTTTACGATATCAGGGAAATTGTAGTTGAGAAAATTCGTTCACTACTTACAAGAAAAGCAATTAAGGCAAGAGACGCAATCGATCTATTTTTTATTTATCAAAGTTTTGAGATTAAACCACAAGACTTTCCAAAAGAAATAAGAGAAAAAATCTCATTTTCAATAAATAATTATAAAAAATACAGAAATAATCTAGAGTTGACTAAAGATAAACTTCAAATATTAGAGTTTAAGTATAGAGAGGTTCAGCCTTTAGTAATCATGTCATTCAAAAAGAAAGATTTTGTTGATTATGTTAAAGAGCTTAAAAATTGCATCAAGTTTGATGTTGCAGTCTAGTTTGTCACAAACACTTCTATCTACTCCAAAATATCCTTTAAAGTTTGACAATTCCCTTAAAAACCTTTATTCTGACAATTGTATACTAATCTGCTATACGAAAGCGAACTGAAAATGCCAATAAAGTATTACGCCCGGACCAGGATTTGAACCTGGGAATCCGTGAGGAAAATGGATTAGCAATCCATCGCCGTAACCGCTGGGCCATCCGGGCATATTAAAATCTAGAATCAAAGACTTTTAAAGTTTATCTTATTTATGCCAACCTTGAAAATTTATTAACTTCTTAGTAATCAATAACATATAAATACACTGTTTTCTATAGGTGATAGACTTATTTAGTTTTTGAGTCTATAAGTTAAAGTTATGACAAACAAAATGAAAAAAGCTAATAAAGGAATACTATTGGTTTTTCTAAGTCTTCTTTTTGTTCTATTTTTTTCATGGAGCGTCTTTGCCACACATACTCCAAAGAATTATACTTTCATAATAGGAAAAGAGCCTGTAGAAGGTCCTGATATTTCAATGGCAAGAAATGGAGATACAATTACGCTTACAGGAGAAGGAACCTTTGGCACATTTCCAAAGATGGCAACTGGGGGAGGCACATTTGTTCATAAAAATGCTGATGGAGACGTTTTAGGAACAGGAAAATGGGCTGCGACAAAGCTGATAAGTTTTCAACCATATGGAAATGCTTCCGCACAAGGCTTTCCAGATAATTTAGAAGGAGGGAGAGTACTACTTAAAGTTATTCTTGATCCAGATTCAGTAGGCCCAAGTTTTGATGGAACTTTAAGAATTACTTGTCTCCTTGGAAATAAAATCCCTTTGAAAGCTAAAGAAGGTGTAAGGCTTGATGTCAGACAGATTCCAATAAACTTCAATGAAGAGGTAAGTGGAGAAACAGTATTTATAAGGATAGCTTAATTACTAGCTGATCATTTTATCTATATTTTCGTGTTTTTTGAAGTAGTTTTTACTTTATACTATTTTTTAATATAGTGCTATTTTTATAGCACTGTATTAGCAATCCATCGCCGTAACCGCTGGGCCATCCGGGCACGGATTTTCTTAGAAACAGATACTTTTTAGTTTTGTCATTTATAACTTGCTGGATTAGAATCCTTAACATTCAATTTAACACCCAATTCTTCCAAAGCTTTAATATGTGCTTGAACGAGCGTTTCAGTGACTTGTACAATTCTAATAAGCTCGTTTCTTTCGTTCACTAAAGTGTTTATGGCTCCTTTGTGAAATCCAATTGCTTCATCTTTGTTTTCGTTTTCCATATTTTTCTAAAGAAATGACGTTTTTAAACCTTCCTTTTTGAACAGTATCTCCGATTAGGCGAGCAAAGACAGATTGTTCCGCCTAAGAAAATTGTTCTCGGATAAAGAAGCGCCGCATCTCCCTGCAAGACACGATTCCTGCATGAAAATTCTCTATCCTTGAACTTTCGTATATCTTTTT
>JACPLS010000025.1 GCA_016186375.1 Candidatus Pacearchaeota archaeon | reverse complement strand
TAAGTAAAAGCTATAGATATTTCCTCAAGCTCTCTTTTTTTTGCACTTTCAGGTATTCTTTGCCATTCCTTTTGAAAACTTTTCTTTATGACTTTTAGCTTTTTGTTAAGGTCATAATTAATCTCTTTCTTGAAGAATTCTCTGATTTTCTCAATATTTTCAGGTATTTTTTCACCCAGGTATTTTTCTTTTGTTATTACTTTCTTTTCTCTTCTGAATGAGTGTTGTAAATAATAATATTCCTTATTTCCTGATTTCCTTTTAATTAACCTCATGGATATTTATACATTACAAAGTATATAAATATTAGTATTTTGAGTTAAATGTAATGTATAGTGTTTTGAGAGATCTATTTGAGAGAAGAGAGGTTATTTCTTAATTGTTTTTAACATACAAACTTATTTGTATGTTACATTCTTTTTTTAATATGGCATTCAGAAGTAGACGAGGTAGAAATATTTACAGGCACACCCCGAGTACGGGAATGATGATTTCTGCTCAGTATCATTGGGATTATCTTAAAGAAAAAGGATATGCAATTAAAGATAGAAGAAATGGGTTTATAATTAAGTTAGGTAGATTTATTCCTATGGATAGTAATATTGCAGGAGTAGGTTATAGAAGATTTAGGTACGCTCTTCAGAGGGTGCATAAAGCTGGCTGTGCGATAACAGATTCAGAGGTTAATCTATTATTGCGAATGGTGCCTATTGAATGTCTTGATAATTATGTTACTTCAATTTTAGAAAGAAGGCGTTAATGTTTTTGTTAAGAATAAGCATATGCAAGGAATGCCAGAGAAAAGCAACAATGATTTAAAATAATTTACCTTAAAATTAGGGAAAAAGGATTAGAGTACGTAAGTTATTTCAGATTTTTCTACCTTTAATATTTTTCAACAAATTTTCTAATATGTGAAACAAAAAACTTGGCATTTTCAAGTGATTTTTCAGCTGGCAATTTATTTGCCTGAGGGTAGGTCTTGTAAGTATATTCTGTTCGTTTTTCTTCTTCACTTTCAAGAATTAAAAGCAGTGCTTCTGCTTTAATTTTGGTATCTTTATATATTTCAAGGAGTTCTTTGTCCAATTCTCCCGTTTTGGCTAGTTTCTTGAATCTTTGATATACAAAATTATGCTGGCCTTGTTCTGGGATAAGTATATTTTTAGACAAAAGATAGTATTTCGCACTATAAAATATTGCATAATACGCGTGGCTTATGACTGCACTATAAAATGTACTGCCGGAAGAAACGTTTAATGCTGTTTTTTCTGGAGAATCATTACTCAAGCTATATAATAAATCTGCAACAACAATTTCATGTTCTGCTCTTTCAATTAAAAGCTTATCCTTTGAATCCATGTTCTATAGCATCATTCAATATATTAAAATATATATTGCTTCCAAAAAAGAGAAGGTTATTTCTTGCTATTTCCTTACCATAATTGAATTCTTTATTAATAAGCATTTCTAAGAATTCTTTTCTTTTAAATACAAATGGATGAACTTTAGGAATAGATAAATCGCTCTCTAGCTTAATTTCAGCAATAATTGTTTGCGGTTTTACAGTATCATCACAAAGTATAACAATATCAATATCTGATCGTTTATTTTCTGTTCTCTTTGCATAACTTCCTGTAACGATAAAAACAAAAAAAGGAGTGATCTTTCTTATTCTATCAGCGATCTTTTCAATAATACTTTCTGGTATATGGCTTGAATCCCATGCAATAGATTCGCTTAAAAGACCGCAATATGACTGGGTTTGCAATAAATACAACTTCAGACCATATAATAATGAATTTCCTATTTGTTCTGTATCAATTACATTATCATTCATTAGATGGCTCAAAGTTCTGTAAATATAACTCTTTGATTTTTTCCCAGATAGTTTTCGTATCTCCGAGTAAGTAAGCTTTTTCCAAGGCTTTTCTAGAAATGATGCTGCTATTTTACTCTCTTCATTTAAGATAAACATATACTATATCTCCTTATTAGTCCTATATTTAGATATAAACAGTCCTATATTTAGAACTTTATAAATCTTTCTATTTTGTATGGATAAATACAAAATTAGCAGATAATACTAAAAAAGAGGTATGAAGTTAATTAGGTTATTTCTTAGCTTGTTTCCACATTATTTCAAAAAAATAATTATAAGATTTAGCTGCTGTTTTATTGTGAAAAAGTATGCCTAAAGGAATTTCAGTCCATAAAATTATGCCTATCTTATCATTTCTAATAATAGTTTCTGTAAGTGGCTCAAACCCCTTATTAGTATATCTTATTTCTGCTTTAAGATGTTTCTTCTCTGCACGCCATCTTTTAAGAGATTCATTAAAAATTAATCGTGCTTTTATCCCTAGAGATGCCCTTTTCTTATGATAATTAACCCAAAATGTCTCACCCATCATTAAAGATTCTTTAGGTGAACCTAGAGTATTGTGCTCTTTCCCTCCTGCCTGAAGAAGATCATAGAGAAGCTCCCTTATTCCTTTGATTGTTCTAAACGTAATTACCTCTGGTTTTTTTTCAGCTTTTAGTTGTTTTGCTAATAAATCTGGAAGAATTTCTTCGAATCTTTTCTTTTTTTCATCTATATAATCAATAATATTTTTAGGGTTAGCTGCCTGATAGTGATTTCTTTGTCCTTCTTTTATAAAAGAAACAAAACCTCTATTGATTAATTTATTAAGAGTCATATGAACTACTGAGCTTTGCAGACCTGATTTTTCAATAATTGGCCCAGCAGTTGAATTTCCCAGCTCCAATAAAGTTAAATATATACGTATTTCTGCATTCGTAAAACCTATATCTTCTAAGATCTTAGTATCCATATTGAGTGTTAAATTTTCAACTATATAAATCTTCTTTATCTCCTCCATAAATGGAGTGGATAATTTTATATATCTGCAATCTTATTAGTTATTATTAAGGAGTAACAATATACAATGACAAACCAAACAAAAGAAAACCTAGAGTTCAAGGTAAATAGTCTGGCTGCTGCTGGAAAATTTATCGTATCTAAAGAAGGAAGAACATATACTTTTGATGCGATGGATAATCCTGGAAATTTGGAACATAAAGATATAGCTAGAAAGTATACAAGAAATGAAGTTATTGGTGGGGGAGGAATACAGGCTGGATCTGAAAGAGTTGAATCTCAACTAGTCGGATATGTCTATCTAGATGGTCGTTCTACAGAATATGGTCAAGTTCCCGTAGACATTTTAAAGAAATTTGGAAGACTTTTAAAGGAGAGATATGAATTAGAATTAGGTTCTCTAGTACCTGAAGTATGCTATATTTCTCCGCGTTTTGAAAAGATTGATTTACTAAAAGAAGAAAATCTGGAGAACTCACAATGACAAAGATATTAATCATTGAAGATCAAAAAGGACCTCTTATGGCCTTGGAGTATGCCTTAAATGAAATTGCACAAAATTATCTTCCTAATCTTACACAAGATGTTGCTCGATGTTATAATGAAGGAGAAGCAATGATTAAAACTCGTGGTTATGATTTGGTTCTGCTTGACAACCGAATGTCCTACGAAAATCAAGTTGAGCTAGAGAAGAGGGATTTTAGACAATTTTGTTCAAAACTTGAAGACATAGGTTATAATCTTATCCCATTCATAAGAAAAACAAGCCCAACAACTATAGTTATTGGTACGTCTTCTATGTCTGATGACGAACTAAGAAGATTTGAGCGTCCTGACTTCATTATGAGAAAATCATGGGGTGATGCTGCCGTGGACTTAGAATCGATACTTAAGCAGATTAACGAGGGTGTGAAGAAATGAACATACTAAAAAAATGGTTCGGAAAGAAGGAAGAAACTTTTTCACAAGAAGTCTCAAGGGAGCCAATAGTAGCACCCCTTCTAGTTCATGAAGAGATAAAGATAGCTCAAGAAGCCCCATCGTACAATGTAGAAGGAGTGAGAAATCTTCTTGTTGTAGAAGATAATCTAGATTATCTTGCTCAAGTCAAGGACTTGTTTTCAAAGAGAACGACTTCTCCCATATTGCTAAATGTACAATATGCTTCAACATTGGAAGAGTCTTTAGAGGCACTCGAAACCCATGATTTTGATGGAGTGATGTGCGATCTCTTCTTTCCTAAAAGAAAAGGGTTAGAAGAAGAATTAAACGGATGCACTGTAGCTCAACAAGCTTTCGATAAAGGGCTTCCTCTTGTGCTCGTAACTAGCACCTATCACCATGATGGAAAAACAGAGCCTGCAAGTAATTGGGCTCGCCAACGCCATGCTGATCTTATTGATACAGGAACAACTTCGATAGGGAAAAACTTCCTAGGAGGACTCTTGGCTTTAGGATATATTATCGAGGCGAAAAAATCAAAGATAGTAACTATTGACTCTAAAGGGTATACTAAAGGACCTAGACAAAGAACTTATGGTCAAAGTCCAAAATCAGTTATTACTTGTCTTGTTAATAATATGGATTACTTTTTAAAAGAAGGCGAGTTGCAGGAAGAATTAAATCGTTCATACAAAGAAAACTCTCTTTTAGAAAAAGTAGTAAACACGTATTGTACAGGAATTATACCTGGGGAAAAGTAATATGATCGTGAAAAATATCAAAAATGTATCAAAAGAAGGTAAGAACTTGCTAACAAGTGCTTTTTTAGCTACAAACATATTCGGAAATACGCTTAATGCTCAAACTTTTTCTGGATCTATAGAATCTGCAGCGAGTTCTGAAAATATAACATTTGATACAATACTTTCCTTAGACTTAAGTAATAAAATTAATTTTTTTACTAGAAATAGAACAACTTTTGATTATCAATCTGGAGAAGGAAAACCATTTACTCTTGTGGATTTGAGCTATAATTGGAATAATGGTTTAGGAATTCTCTCTGAAACACAGTTTTCTAATAATGGTGAAGTGGATCAGAGATTAGGATTGCAATATTTTAAGAAAATAGGTCATTTGAGTATATATGTTGAAGGAACAGTTAGCGCATTCAATGGTCTTAATACGGAAGCACTTGCTAAACTTAGATATTCACAACCTATTAAAGAAAAATTGGAAGGAATTATCCAAGTTGAAACTATCACTGATTTAAATACTCAGAGGATTACGTTTGCCACACAAAGGTACAGAACAGGAATTGGTGTAGGAAAGAATTTTGAATTTGGAGTTGCAGTTGATATGACTGAAATACCACTTAAAAAGAAAGTAAATATTGAACACACTTTTGGAGGATATATCACATACAAGTTTTGATAAGTATTTATCCTCTAAATATGGAGAGCGATATATTTTAAAATATATGTAGTTTAGACATTTATGATATATGAAAATGCTCATATAATAGGGTTTTTAAATAAAGATGAAGTTATTCTTGAGGTTGGTATAAAAATGAAAGGGGTGTTTGATCAAAAATCGTGGATAGTTGTTTCTAAAGAATTAGAGAAAGAGAGTCTTAAACTTGCATCATATGATAATGTTTTGATTCCTTTACTTGGTAACTTAAAAGGTAAAAAAATTTTAGATTATGGTGCTGGTCCAGGTGTACTTGCACTTGCCATGAAAAAATTAGGGGCAAAAGTTAAGGTCTATGATATTTCTCCAGATATGCTTAGAAAAGCAGGAGCAAAAATCGGTAATGAAAATGTTTATGAAGATATTAAAGATGTTCCAGAAGATTATTTTGACTTTGTAATTTGTAACCTTGTTTTATGTATTGTTAATGATAAAGAAGTAGAAAATATAGCTAAAAATATCAAAAAAGCACTTAAAAATGAAGGTGTTGTATATATTGGTTTCTGCAATCCCAAGATTTGTGATGTGAAGGAGTCGCAATTAGATTTTAGATTTAATAATGAAAAATATGAAAAAAATCATGTCTATAAGAAAATAAAGAAGGAAGGTCGCTATGAGATTCTGGAGTGGCATAGACCTATTGATTGGTATAAAAAAGTTTACAAAAAAGCAGGATTGAAACTGATCAAAGAAATTTTTACTCCTGAATATACTTTAAATAAAGTAAAAATAAATGATTTCATTATATTTGAACTTAAAGATGAAAAGTAATCAACAAGGAATTTTGCAGAAAATCGCCACATACTTTGAATTTGTTAAACATAAAACTAATTACAAAATTGAAATTCTTGCAGGAGTCTCCACTTTTCTTGCGCTATCGTATATATTCGTAGTTAATCCTTCAATACTTGCTGAAGGAGGATTTAATAAAAGTGCAGTATTTTTTGCCACAGTTATTACTTGTTTTCTTGCAACTTTTGTGATGGGTGTTTGGGCAAAGAAACCATTTGCAGTTGCACCAGGTATGGAAATGAACGCCTATGTAGCTTTCTTTGTAATTTTAGCATTGGGATTTACTTGGCAACAAGCTTTAGGAGCGGTTTTTTGGTCTGGTGTAATATTTATGATATTAACTTTAACAAATATTCGTACAAAAATCATTAATGCAATACCTGACAAAATGAAAGATTTATAATGGAGTTTCAATTAGCGGTTTCGGTATATTTTTGTCTCCTCTTGCATATGTATTATATTTTGGTCTTGCTTCAACTCTGGCATTGAGAAAGTTTAAAGTACCAGGATCTGTATTAATCAGCATTGTTTTGTCAACGGTACTTGCATACACATTAGGATTGGGCGGTCCAGGTACTCCTCTTACCTTTTCTAAAGAGATGCTAGGAGCAATATTTCAATTGGACTTAGGAGTTATATTAAATGTGAAAATGATTAGTGTAATTTTAGTTCTATTCCTAATTGATTTCTATGGAAGTATTGCTAAATTTATAGGATTAACACGAGGCACAAGTATTATTAATAAAAATGGAACTATGCCTAAAATGAAGGAAGCATTGTCCGTCGATGGTGCTGGGACTATGGTTGGTGCAACATTAGGAACTTCAAGTGTCGTGGCATATGTTGAAAGTGCAGTTGGCATTGCCGAAGGTGGAAGAACTGGTTTTACTGCAATTATTATATCTGTATTAATGCTTTTAATGATATTCTTGACTCCGGTAATTAGTTTAATTCCTGTTATTGCTACTACTGGTGCTCTTTTCTGGGTGGGAATAGCATTATTTCCATCTAGAGATGAATTGAAGAAATATACATTGTTAGATATAATCACTGTATTGGTTATGATCGGTGCGGTAATATGGACATTCTCTATAGATAGAGCACTATTATTTGGATTTTCTATATTTATACTTGGCTTGTTATTTACTAAGAGATATAAAGAAATAAATCTCTTTATGGTTATTTCAACAGTGTTGTTAGCTTTGGGTTGGATTCTTTCAGTGTTTGTTAAATAATTCTATATTCAAAGCGCACGCCAGGAATCGAACCTGGGAAAAGTCGGGCTGCAGCCGACCGCTGTACCATTGAGCCACGTGCGCATAAAAAAGGAAGAATTATAAAGCTTTTAAACTTTTATAACCTTTAAGAATTCTTTTATTTTATCTTCAATTTTATCAATTATTGTCTTAACTTTATTTATCTCAGATTCATCAGCATCAGGGATAAGCCAGACTTCAGTTTTCTCTGCTGGAAATAAGGAAGGAGATACGTTATCTGCAACAATAATTATTTTGTCTGCCCATTTTATTATATTTTCATTGAATGGCTTGGATTTATCATCATTCATCTTTATTCCTTTTTCTTTTAAAGTATTGATGACTACACTTGCAACATAATCTCTCAAAGGGTCTAATCTTACTCCGGCGCTTTTCACAACAATTTTTTCGTCCTTATTGTAATGATTAAAAATTGCTTCCGCAACTCTGCTTCTAAATCGATTTGCCTTACAAACAAATAAAATATTCATTTTTAAAATATAATAACCTCTTTTAAACCTTTACTAAATGCTCGTATTTGACCATCCATATTTAAGTACAATAATATTTTAAGATTTTTTAACATTTTACTTTGCGTGAAAAAGTAATCTTTTCCATCAACATTATAGAATAAGTAATATTGAATGCTTTCTTTTCTGTAACATTGTTCAAAATACGACCAATCATCTCTTTTAGATTCTTTATAATCTTTCATTTATTGTTTGTATTTATTGTTCTTTATAAATTTTAACAAATTATCCAAAAGATTATTTTTAGAAATTTTGCCAATGAGAAAGAAGTGTTGAAGGAAAACGCTCCCGACAGGATTTGAACCTGCGACCCTCGGATTGCTTCGTCTAACTTAGAAGTCCGATGCTCTATCCAGGCTGAGCTACAGGAGCATGGGAAAAGAAATTAGGGATGTTATTTAAAAGTTCCTACTACTTCAATGAATGAGTTAAATGCTTGGATTTTTTGTTTTGGCCTGAATCAAAATGCGACATATGTGAGCTGATTCTTCTTTCGTGTTTTTTGATAAATTTAAGTAGCAAAATGAAGAGTAAGAGGGCTAGGAAGATAAATAATCCTGCCAGAGAGGAAGGAGATAAGAGGTAATTTTGAGATTCATTTGTACTATTAACGATTGATAATCCAGTTACAGTGCCATAAATATTTAATTTTAAGTAAGACAATGCAATAACTAAGATTAATAAGATTACGGAGAACATAATCACCTTTTTCTTTTTCATAGTTAATTAGAGATAATATTTCTTATAAATCTTCCCTTATACCTGGAATTAAGTAGCAACCTATATAAATCTACAATTATACAGATAAATATGGAGAAATTAGAGGTGAAATTTTTAGGCACTGGCAATGCAGTACCTACTGAAAGGCGCAATCATACTGGAATTTTAGTTTCTTTTTTAAATGAAAATATTTTAATTGATTGTGGAGAAGGAATACAAAGACAATTAAGAATTGCTAGAATAAATCCTGGGAAAATAACACGCATTTTAATAACTCATTGGCATGGAGACCATATTCTAGGGCTTCCTGGATTGTTTCAGACTTTAGCCATGTCTGGATATAACAAGACAATGAAGATTTATGGGCCTCCTGGAACAGGGCATTATTTAGCTTTAATTGAACAAATAATAAAAGAATTAAGAATAAGCGTTCAAGTTAATGAAGTTTTTGACAGCATAATAGATGATAAATATTTTTTCATTCAGTCGAAGCCCATGTTTCATGGAACTCCCACTAATGCTTATTCAATTGTAATTAAAGATCGAATACACCTAGAGAAAAGCAAGATAAAAAAATTAAAGATACCTAATTCTCCATTATTGGGAGAATTACAAGGAGGAAAGGATATTTTTTTCAATGGGAAAAAAATCAAGTTTTCTTCTGTTTCTTATTTGGAGAAAGGGAAGAAAATAACGATTATTTTGGATACAGTAATGAATCCTGATGCTGTTCGTTTGGCAGAGAAATCTGATTTGTTAATTGCAGAATCTACGTTCTCTGTTAGAGATGCAGAAAAAGCTCAAGAATATTTTCACCTCACATCAGGTGATGCTGCAACAATTGCAAAAAAAGCAAAAGTTTTCAAGCTTATATTAACACACATATCAGAGCGATATGAACATAAAATTAATATAATTGAGAAAGAAGCAAAAAAGATTTTTAAAAATGTAAGAATTGCAAAAGATTTTGATATTTTTAGGATTTAATTTTATTAGTTGTTTGACAAATTTTTAAATTCAAAATAGCCGATAAGTTTAAATATACTCAAAAATGAGAGGCAATATGGTTAATGGAATAGAAAGACCTCTTGACTTGTTAAATGCTTCAAAAGGAAAAGAAGTTCTGGTGCAGTTGAAAGGTGAGAAACAATTTGTTGGAACTTTATTAGCTTTTGATATTCATATAAATATAGCATTAGATAATGCAAAAGAAGTTCAGGATGGTGAAGTTAAAAAGAACATTGGTTTAACTTTTCTAAGAGGAGATACTATTATTTTTATTTCGCCTGCGTCAACGAGCTTAAAGAAGTAGAGATATTATTATTCTGAATTAATGATATTTGAATTTGATACTACGAATATTAATAAAAATTATCAAATTTGATGTTGTATCTAAATAATTATTTCGTATTATTTACAGTATTGTGTAGTTAAGGAATAAAAATTAATGAAATGTACAGTAAATATTCTAACATAATTTACGAAAGAAAGGTATTTAAATCGACTTTGTTCCAATAGAAATATGAAATTAGGGAGAAAAATAACCGGGGGAAAGTATCATCGGCTTAGAAAGAGAAAGCTCTTTGAAAGACAGGGTCAAGAAAATTTAGTAACTTTAGGTGAAACAAAGAGGAAAATTCTTAGAGTGAGTGGCGGTAATTTCAGGACGATTTTGTTAAGATCAAATATTGTAAATGTTTTAGCAAAGGGAAAAGTCCAACAAGTGACTATTAAGAATGTAGAAGAAACACCACAAAATAAGTTCTTGGCCAGGCAGAATCGCCTCGTTAAGGGAGCTATTATAGATACTTCTTTAGGGCATGCAAGGATAACTAATAGGCCTTCAAGGGAAGGATATGTTAACGCTGTTTTAATAGAAAAATAAGAAAATCAATTTCTTAGAGTTGTTTATGACATAAAAAAGTACATGTAAATTACCTCGACGATAAATTTTTATAGTAACCGAAAGATTTAAATACCATCTTAACAGTAAGTTTTTTAAACTTTTCCCATTTAAAAACCCCTAATTACCATGAGCTATGTTAAAAGATGTCCTGAATGTGGCAGCGTTGATTTAACGCACGACGATCAAAGAGGAGAAATAATTTGTAACGAATGCGGACTTATTGTAGAAGAAAAAATGGTAGATACCGGCCAAGATATGGGGGGTCAGTTTGATAAATCTGACAAAAAGGGTAGAGGTGGAGCGCCAATGTCTCTACAAAAATTTGATAAAGGGTTAACAACTAATGTTGGAGAGATTTCTGATATATATAAATTAGAAGCAGGACAGACTAGAAAGTTTCTAAGGTTGAAAAAATGGCAGGAAAGAGTTTCAACATCAATAGAGCGCAATTTGCGTTTAGCCATGGCAGAATTGAGAAGGGTTGCTAGCTTTCTTACTCTTCCTTCTGTAGTCAGAGATGAAGCTTCTAGAGTTTATAATTTTGTCTTGCAAAGAGGACTTGTTCGCGGCAGATCTATGGAATCAGTAATTGCTGCTTGCATATATGCGGCGTGCCGTTCTTACAATATTCCTAGGACTTTAGATGAGATTGCATCAGCTTCAGATGTTGAGAGAAAGGAGATTGGAAGGACATATAGATTTATTGTAAGAAAATTAAAAATAAAAGTTACTCCGAGTTCGCCAAAAGATTACATTTCTCGTTTTTCCTCTATTCTTCATTTGTCTCCTAAGGCGCAGAATCATGCTCTTAAGATTTTAAAAAAAGCAGACGTTTCAGAACTCACATCTGGAAGAGGGCCTGCAGGAGTAGCAGCAGCAGCTCTTTATGTTGCAGCATTGATTAATGATGAAAAGAAGACACAGAGGGAAGTGGCAGATGTTGCAGGAATTACAGAAGTTACAATAAGAAACAGATATAAAGAACTTATTGACCGCCTTGACCTTGAGGAAAAATTAAAGGCTAAGGTTTTGGCAGCTGAAAAGAAGATGAGTAAGTAGAAAATTAACAACTTGCTTATATTTTATTATGAGGGTATAAAATAGAGTGTGTAACGAAACATCTAATCATATCTCGAATGGATTATAGAAAATAGGTTATAATTGAGGAATTTGAATTACTCCTATTCTGATAATAGTCAAATTATTACTGCTTTAATCATAATTATTTATCGTAAGTATACTTGTTAGAAGATACGCTTTTTAAGATTTTTTACTATATGAAAATTAATTTAAAAAGAGTGTTTTTCAAAACCTTCAATTTATCAACTTCTAACTTATGTTGTGGAAGGGTTTTATATTAATAGAAATTAGAATAAGTGTAAAGGCAGATAAGTGGGTCCACAATAAGTATAAAAAGGAATTTTATGGTATTTCTTTTAAGAAGGAAGACTTTATCTTTTATGCGGGGATGCCAGAGTGGTCTAATGGGACGGATTTAGGCTCCGTTGGCTCAGTGCCTTCCTAGGTTCGAATCCTAGTCCCCGCATTAAACTGTTAATCGATTTAGAAATGCCAAAGAAAATATTTATAATTTCTTTTTATCTTTACTATAATGTGAAAATAGAGTATTCGCTTCATTGGGAAAAGCAAAAAAGATTTAGACCAGAAATAACAGATGACTTATTGGAATTATGTATTCAGAATTCAGAGAAGTTAAAGGATAGAAATTGGGAGGATACTTTTAATGCTATAGTAAGAATTCCTCCATCCGGAAGAATACTCAAAGTTGTTTATAAGGAGATTTATAAAGATGAAAGCAAAACTATAAAAATCCTTACATCTTATTGGTTAGATTAACATGATAGAGAAATGGTATGATAGTGAAGAAGATATTCTTGGAATTCATATCCAAGATAAGGAATACTGGAAAAGTGTGGAACTACCAAATGGTATAATTATAGATATCTCAAAAAATGGAGAGATTATAGGATTAGAAGTTCTAAGGGCGAGTAAAATTTTCTCTGGAGATATTAAAAAAGTTATTGAGACTGCAAAAACTCATTAAATTTAAGTCAATTCTGATTTTAGTGTTAATTTTTGGTTCTTAGCATTTATGTCACAAGATTTAAATATAAGTTATACATGTATAACTTATGGAGCAAATAAATGTCAAGGTGAAAAAATGGGGCAATTCATTTGGAGTAGTTTTACCCATAAGAATTGTTGAAAAAGAGAGATTAAAAGAAGGTAGTGAAATTACACTTACAATGCAATCTAGAAAAAAGATGACTGTTGGAGACTTAATGAGAATATCAAAAGAACTAGGCTTAGATAAAGCTCTTAAGGATATAGATACTCAAAAGGCACTAAGAGAAGTTGATAAGGCATTTTGGCCGGAGGATGAATGAGTTATTTTTTTGACACTTACGCCCTAGTAGAAATAATAAAAATCAACGAAAATTATGATCCTTACAGAGAATATCCTATAATAACAACAACTTTGAATTTATCAGAGTTTTATTTCTATCTTTTATTAAATTTTAATGAAAAAGATGCTAACGAGGCATTAGGTAAATTTGTTTTTTCTTTTGTAGATGTTAATGAAAATATAGCCAAAGAAGCAGCTAAGTTTAGGAAAGATAATTACAAAAGAAAATTAAGTTACGTAGATTGTATAGGATATGTTTTATCTAGGAACTTAGGATTTAAATTTTTAACAGGAGAAGATTTCTTTAAAGAGATGGATAATGTTGAGCTTGTTAAATAGGAGTTAAAACAGTAAGATTTAAATATTGTTTAAACAATGTTTAAATATGAGGGCTCAAATGGAACAAGTGTTGCAAACTAGAAAATGGGGAAACAGTGGAGGAGTATTATTGCCGAAAGAATGGATTGGAAAGCAAGTAAAAG
>JACPLS010000006.1 GCA_016186375.1 Candidatus Pacearchaeota archaeon | reverse complement strand
TAACCAAAAACCATAAATAATAAAGAATTAAGGCAATTTAATATATTTTATTTTAATATTATAATTTAAATTTTTCGGTGATATATAATCTATAATAATCTATCTAAATTATTAACTCCTAACTCCATGAGAAGTATAGCAGTTACTAATCAATAGAAACAAAGAAAAAACAAAAGATTTACGCTTATTAAAGTTCCACAGGAAATATAGGTCTCAGAGTATATTCTAAAATACATGAATGTTTAAATAAAGATAAATGAGTTTTGTATTATCATGCCCAAAGCAAACCTCAACTCATTTTTTACTAAATATTTAGAAAAAGAACCCTTATTTAAAGATAAGAAGGTTCTCCAAGCTAGTTATACCCCAGAAATTATACCTCATAGAGAAGAGCAAATAAATCATTTAGCATCAGTATTAGCACCATCATTAAGGTCAGAAAAACCATCTAATATCTTCCTCTACGGGAAAACTGGTTCAGGCAAGACCCTCTCCACTAAATATGTGTTAAATGAAATGCAGGAAATAGCAAAACAAAAGAATATCCCTTTGGAGCATTTTTATTTAAACTGTAAACTAAAAAGAGTAGCAGATACAGAATATAGGTTAATATCTCAACTAGCAAGAGCCTTTGGGCAAGAAGTGCCAGCAACAGGCCTGCCAACAGACGAAATTTATAAATTATTTCTAGAAAAAATAGATAAGGAAAAAAAACTTATCATTCTTGTTTTAGACGAAATAGACCAGTTAGTCAAAAAAGCAGGGGACGAGATATTATATAATTTAACAAGAATTAACCCAGAATTAAAAAATGTAGAAATTTCATTAATAGGTATATCTAACGATTTATTATTTACTGATAATTTAGATCCAAGAGTAAAATCCTCTTTATCAGAAGAAGAATTAGTATTTCCCCCTTATAATGCCTTGCAGCTCCAAGACATATTAAGAGAAAGGTCTAAAAAAGCATTTCGAGAAGGAGTTGTAGAGCAGGGTGTTGTAGAAAAATGTGCAGCTTACGCTGCCAGAGAACATGGAGACGCCAGAAGAGCCCTAGAATTATTAAGAGTAGCTGGAGAATTAGCAGAAAGAAAAAATAGTACCAAAATAAGTATAGATCATATAGACCAAGCAGAAGAAAAGATAGAGAGAGATAGAGTCTTAGATATAGTTCATACACAACCAAAACAATTCCAACTATCTCTATTAGCAATATTTGAATTATCTAAAAAATCAGAAAATTTATCAACTGGCGATGTATTCTCCACATACAAGTCTTATTGTAAAAAAACAGGATTAAAACCACTTACTCAAAGGAGAGTATCAGATATAATATCTGAACTAGATATGTTAGGTATAATCACAGCCAGAGTGATAAGTAAAGGTAGATATGGACGAACAAGAGAAATAACTCTAGGTATTCCTCAATCATCAGTACCAAGTCTAACAGAGGCAATGAAAGAAGCCTTAAATTTATAATGTCTCAGCATTTAATTAATTATTATTTAAAAAAAGAATTTTTATTAAGTCCAGATATAATTCAAGCTTTAAATAGAGAAAATCACGAAGATTTTGCAAAAAAAACCAAAGAAAGAATAAAAAATAATCATCAACTAATCACTTTAAACAAAGATTTACTTTTATTATTAAATAATACGCCTATAAACTTAGAAATTAATTGGTTAGAGTTTGAGAGGTCAAGGTCACTATGGGAAAAAGGAAAAGACATCAAAACATATACTGCTTTTTTAGATTTAATGGATTATAATATTTCTCCAGAAAAGAAAGAAATTTTAAACACTTTATTAAAAGAGATTCAAAAGCCAGTATATGAACAACTAGAAGACCCAGAACAAAAAGAAGAATCCTATCCTGTAATAGTCTTAAAGTCTTATAATAAACCCCCTCAAAAAAGAGAAGTTCAGCACTTTGTTAATTATTACAGAGCAAGATACAATTCGCTAAAAAAAATATTACTAAATAGACCAGAATTAATCACAGCAACATCCATTTTAAGGATATTAAATAAACAAAATAGAGAAGAAGTAACATTAATAGGCATAGTAAAAGAAAAGACTACATCAAAAAATAATAATATTATCATAACTGTAGAAGATTTAACTGAATCTATTAAAGTTGTAATCACTCAAAATAATCAAGAATTATTTAATTTAGCAAAAGACTTAGTCTATGATGAAGTAATAGGCATTAATGGCACTACAGGAAATAAAGTAGTTTTTGCAAAGCAGATATTTATACCGGATGTCCCAAAAAACATGCCTTTAAAAAAATCACCTGAAGATATTTATGTAGCAGTAATATCTGATATCCATATTGGTTCAAGGCTATTCTTGGAAGAAGATTTTTTAAAGTTTATTCAGTGGTTAAATGGTGAATTTGGAAGTCAAGCCAACAGAGAAATAGCCAAAAAAGTAAAATATTTTAATAAAACTATTTAGCATAATACTATAAAAGCCGCCATAGCTTTAACAGTTTTTCCCTCCTGCCCGCGCAGGCAGGGATCGCGGCGGAAAGAAAAATAATTTTTATTATCATAAGTACAGCCGCCGAAAACTTTAAAATTTTCCGGCTTAAGCCCGGCTATTAC
>JACPLS010000018.1 GCA_016186375.1 Candidatus Pacearchaeota archaeon | reverse complement strand
ATAGCAGCAGGAGCAATTCAAGTAAATGCGACCGATTTATTGGGAGAAACAGATAATACGAGAGGAATATATGCTGGAAATATTACCGTAGCAAATAATACCCTTCCTGCGAATGCAGAGTGTGATTTTACTGGAAATAATAACGCAAGCCTCATGCTTACGTCTAAATATTCTGTTGTAAATCTAACATCTTTGTCGAGAGGAAATAATTCTTTGAACTATGCAAACGATACAAGCGGTCAAGAGCAATTATTTTTCTGCATCCTAAAAGCAGGTAACGAACTAACAGCCCAATCATATTCCACAGATAATAAAGGAGCTTGGACAATCAAGATCGCTTAATTTCAACAAAATGAATATAAATAGAAGATCAAAGTTAAATAATATGGGAAGAAAAGGAATAAATAAAATTCTATTAATTATTATCCCGGTAATCATAATGCTATTTATAATGACTTATTCTGTTGGAGCATCAGGTTTAGCTGCTCCTCATTGGGATGGGGAGAATGCAAATCCTCTAGGCCTATTCATTGACGAAACAAGAATTATTAATTTTGAATTACAAAATCTTGGCTCTGATGAAGATGTGACTTTTAGGTTTGAAATAGTTAATGGTACTGAAGTTGCTCAGCTAGTAGATGCAGATAATATGTATCTTGTTAAAGCTAATGATAGGCGAAAAGTGCCTGTTAGAATTACTGCTCCATCAGGTGCGAAGGCAGGGGATACATATAAAGTGAAGGTTGAGGCTACTTCTGTTGAAACACAAAAATCCGGGCAGTTTAAGTTTGGAGCAGCAATGGGTGCTTCATTTGATGTGGTGCTTACTGCGAGAGCCCCACAAATTACTGCTCAAAAAGAGGAAGAAAAAGCACCCAGTTCAAGTATTAATTGGATAATTTATTTAATTATAGCAATAATTGTAATTGCAATTATAATATATTTTGTAAGGAAAAAGAAGAAATAATTAATAAACTTCATCTCGATATTAATTTAGTTCCTAGTAAGTTCCTTAAAATTTGCATAAGCAAATTTTAAATACAACAATTCCCCTAAATAATAATAAAAAAGAAGGAATAATGATGAATTTAAAGATATTTATTATTTGTATAGGTATATTGATTTTTTCAATAGCAAGTATGGTAAATGCTCAATCTGGAAATAATACAATAACCGGAAAAGCCATTACATCTGAAGCAATAACAGGAGAAGCGACAAGCCAGACATTTGGAGTTTCTGTTTATGTAATTGGCCTGCCAGCACTTGTTCTCCATAATCCAAAAAATCAAACTTATTTCTACGATAAGATTTTTTTCAATTATTCAGTTTCAGGAGCAAGTTTTGTATGGTATAAATTAGATAATCAAACAAATGTGACAATTAATCAGACTTTTTATATAAATGTAACACAAGGCAATCACACTTTTTTCCTATATGCAAACAATAGTGCCGGTCATCTAGTTATCAAAAATATAAATTTTTCAGTTAATTTAACATCTTTTACTATAAAAAATGGAAAATATGACTCCCAAAATTCCTCCAATGGAAATTATAGCGGAAATTCAACAAACTTCAGAGATTACAGTTTTTCAGAACTTCAAAATCTAAGTAATGTTATTATTGAAAATTCACATTTTGGAAGAATCTTTTTTCCGGTAATTATCAATATTACAGACGATGCGAATCCTAATGATGGTGTAATTGATATAGAAAGCTATATAAACATTTCTCAAAATAGAATTGAAATAAACTCTTCTGCTCTTCCTAATTTTAATAAATCTGCCACATTAAGATTGGCAGGATTATCTTTTTCCAACCCCAGAATTCTTTTTGATGGGCAAGAATGCCCCGCCTCTATCTGTACAAAAGAAAGCTACTCTGATGGAATATTATCATTTAATGTCTCTCATTTTTCAACATTCTCTGCTGAAGAAACTACATCAAGTTCTCAAAGCAGTAGTAGCGGTAGTAGCTCCAGTGGAGGAGGCGGTGGCGGGAGCATTATAGAAATGAAATCTTCCAAAAAAACAGGGTTTATTGTGAATAAAGATAGAATTAAATCTTCTCTAAAAATAGGTGAAACAAGAAAAGAAGAGATAAAAATAACTAATAACGGAGATAAGAAATTAAACTTTAATATATCTCAAGAGAGATTAGAAGGTCTTTTAGACATTAGAGAAAAATCTTTTTCTCTTGAGCGAGGAGAATCTAAAATATTAGAAGTAGATATCATTGCAAGAGAAGATTCTCTGCCGGACACTTATGTTGGAAAGATTATAATTTCTTCAAAAGAAGAGGAAAAAGAAATTTTAGTAGCTATTGATATATCTTCAAAAAAATCTCTATTTGACGTAAAGTTAGAAATTCCTAAAAAATTTCAAACAATATCTCCCGGTGATGACATTGTTTCTATTACTAATTTATACAGTTTAGGCAGAAGTGGTAGAATTGACGTAAATTTAGATTATTACGTAAAAGATGAAGAAGGAAACATAATTCTAAAGGATGAAGAAACCGCTGCTGTGGAAACGCAACTGGAAGTTGTCAATGAATTTAATATCCCTAAAAACTTAAAAGATGGAGATTACATTTTATATGTGAAGGTAAAATATGAGGGAGAAATTGCAGTAGCCAGCACTACATTTAATGTTTCAAGTAGAGGAACTGGTGAAACAATTCCATTTTTCACTTTTCTTAAGATACTTCTTTATTTGTTAATTATAGTAGCTATTGTAACAATAATGCTTCTATTGTATAAAATTGTTCAATTGATAACCTTGGATGAAAAATCTAGGGAATATATGAGAACTATAAAAGAAAAATCAAAAATCTTAAAAAAGCAAGTTCCAAATAATATTATTAAGAAATGGGAACCAAAGGTAGAATTGTACTACGAATAGAGTAGTAAAAATTATATAGAAATAAATAAAAATGAATGAAAATACAAAAATAAAGGGAGGATTAAAAAATGAGAAGTGAAAATATCGTTCAAGGAATTTCATATATTACTATAATAGTATCTTTAGCGGTAGCTTTTGGATGGATATTTGATATTACTCTGCTTAAAAGCATTATGCCTGATTACCCACCAATGAAATTGGTTACCAGTTCTTCATTTTTTTTAGCTGGTTTTATTACTCTCCTTTTGCAATCAAATAAAGCTAGGAGAAATAAAGTGAAAATATTATTTTTATGCATATTATCATTATTATTGTTGCTTATTATGTTAATCTACCTTTATAATACATTATATGATGTTCAAAACTTACAAGGAAACGCAATTAATAATCTCTCAAATGAAGGAATAAATGATAATATTTACACATTTTTAAGCAGGCCTTCAATGATTTCAATGTTGTCGTTTATCTTAATAACTTTGGTAGTTTTGTCGAATATTTTTAACTTAAAGAACAGTGAAAAGTATCAAATCATAATTGGTATAATTATCTCTTTTCTAGGGATTATTGCTATTTTAGGCTATATCTTTAATATTCCCGGTTTATTTTATTATTATGGGCAGTTAAATTCTGGAATGCCTCTGCATAGTGCAATACTGTTTGTTTTTATCGGAATTGGAATTTATTTAATTGGAAAAGATAAATCTTATTATGAATAATTATTAATTATCCGATTTTCTTGCAAATATTGTGTTAACAAAATCACAAAAAAAAGCAATATTATTATTGTAAAAATAACCGTAAATATAATAAAGATATTAGTTGAGCTTATTTTGCTATTACTTCCATAAACATTGAAAATTCCTGTGGCGAAAGCTTTTTCATCATTCTTATAAAAAATTTTCGAAGTTACCTCGTATGTTCCAAGAGGAGCATTTTCACCGATATAAACTATTTTTACAAGATTTACCTTATTTTCAATAGCAAATGTCTCTAAACTTTTTTCAATAATTTCGCCGTTTGGATCTTCAATAATTAGTTCTAATTGAGCGTCAATTTTTCCTAAACTACCAAATTTAATTATTTTAGAATTTACCACAATTTCTTCTCCAGGAAGAATAATCTTATTTGTCTGTGGAACCTCTATTTCAAGGCTAAAACTGATGTCGCTTGTATTTTCCTTATTGAGCTTATAACTAACATTACTCAAAATATGAAAATTCTTATTAAGAAAAATTATTAATATAATTATTATTATCAGGACTAAAATAAAATTTATTTTTTTATTTGATTTTTTCATCTTATCCTTACTTGTTTTCTAGAGCACTTGATACAAATAAAGCCATTAAAGACATAAAACCTAAATAAGTTTGTAAAGTTAACAAAGACCCATTTAAACTTAACGATATCATTACAAATGGACCATAACCATTTAGAGTGCCATATATAGCTATTGCAGAGATAATTAATATTGATAAGATTGCTCCTTTCTGCCCTAACCTAATAGACGCCCACAAAATCGGAAGAACGCACAGAAATGGAAGGGGAAAATTATGAATTGCGAACGGGGATAATGGGGTGAAGACTAAAATTCCAATTATAACAATCGATAGCATAATTAAAATTACTTCAAATATTTTAATCTTAGATATTTTTATTGGCTTATGCAATAGAATTATAAGGGGTGTGAAGACCAATGCACCTATAACATCTCCTATCCACCACGTAAGCCATATAATAATATAATTTGACCAATTCGCAAAGTCTCCAAGGGAAAGAGTGGAAACTCCTATTGTTGCACTAATAATGCCAGACAATATTACAACGATAAGAAATAGAAAAATTTTAACTGGTTTATCAAAAACTTTCTTACCTCCAAGATATTTATTTATAAGAAATGCGGCGAAAAGGCCCTCAATGGTATTTCCTGTTGCAATACCTAAAGAGGTTATTATAGTTCCAGCCGTGGTTAAATTTACAAAAAATGCGCCTATAAATATCACAGGCCAAAACCTATATCCATAAAGCAATATCATTGCTATTGCAATTCCAGTTGGAGGCCAAACTGGTGAAGCAGAAACATGCTCAAAAGCAAGGCTTAAACCGAATTTTCCTGCAATAAAATAGATTATTGTGAAAATTAACAATTTTAATAAAAAAACACCTACTTCTTTATATCCTCTTTTTTTACTTTTCATCTTTGACCTTTCTTAAAAACTTTATTACAATTACAGGAGAATCACGTTTAAAAATATATCATTCTCTCTTTATTTCGTTTACTAAAGATGTATAAAGACACCATTAAATAATTTCAAGGAGCAAAATAGAAAGATTTAAATATATCTATTAACTATAAGTTAATAAATATTAACAAGATGGAAACAGATAATAATGGTTTAGAAAACATACTGAAGATAATGTTAAAAGAACTATATTTAAGTCATACAATAAGCTCTTTAGCACAAAAATTAAAAATGAGCAGAGTCGGGGTTTGGAAGATATTGAAAAGATTAAAGGCTAATAAATTTATAATTCTATCTCCAATAAGTAAGGGTAAAACCAGCGCTCATATTATAAAATTAAATTGGGAGAATATTCTTGTTGAAAAAAAACTGGCTTTTTTACTTTTTGAAGATGCTATCAAGCAAGAAAGATGGAGATTTAATTTTGCTGAATTAGAGAAGCATGTAAGTTTTCTATTACTTTTTGGAAGTATTTTGTATAGCCCAAAAGATGCAAGAGATATAGATATCCTTGTGGTTTTAAATAATAAAAAAGAATTTAAAGTAATTGATGAAACAGTTTTAAAAATACAAAGAGTACAACTTAAGAAAATACACTGTATTGACTTAACCGAAAATGAACTTGGGCAAGAACTAAAAAACAAAAATAAAGCTTATATAGATGCACTTAGTAAAGGAGTTATCATTTTTGGTCAAGAAAACTTTGTGAAATTTATTAAGAAATTACAAAAAAATGAAATCTGAAGATACAATAAAAAAGTTAAGAGAATGCATAAAGAATGCAAAAAGAGAAGAGGAAGAGGGTAAAAAGCATAAGGGACTTTTTATTGTTGAACCTAATGATAAATCAGCAAGAGATTACATTCAGAAAGCTAAAGACGCATTAGGATGGTGCGAGGTATACAAGATTAAAGGCGCAGACTATAAAATTCCTGAAGAATGGTATTACACGCTTTATTATTGTGCATTGGCATTTCTGGCAAAACTAGGTATAGAAAGCAGAAGCCAAAAATATACAGCCTTATTTTTATTTTATATGCAAGATAAAGGAGTTATTAATTTCGGAAAAGAATTCATAGATAGCATTACAGTGCACAAAGAAAAAGGAAAAGAATCTGAAGTAGATAAAAGGGAGGAAGCCCTCTATAGTCCATCAATCAAAATGGAAAAAGTAGCTGAAAGATATGATGAGATGATGCAATTCTGCAAAAAAGCTATTTTACAAACAGAAGAAATAATCTTCTCTAATAAACCGTTTATAATTCCTAAGGAATTGTTGGAATAAGTTAAAATTTCACAATATTCACAATGCGGGGACTAGGATTCGAACCTAGGTAAGCACTAAGCTAGCGGATCTTGAGTCCGCCCCGTTTGACCGCTCCGGCATCCCCGCTTAAATATTCGGAGTTCTCATATATTATAAAGGTTTCTTGGATCCCATTTGACTGAAAGATAGTCGAATAATTTAAATACCTCGATTTTATTAAATTAAAGAGGCGATGGAGCTTCAGATGCCTAATTCTGATGAAATAAAATGATAAAGTATGAAATTAAAATAAGAAAACCGGAATTAAGAAATATAGTCTCTGAATCAGCTTTGGCAGATAGTATACCTGGAGATTGGATGAAGACGAAAATAAGCGCAAGTGATGAGGTTAAACCAAGATGGATGGTATATGAAGGAGTTATTTCAGACCTAGACTCATTTATGGAAAAAAGGGAGATTAGAATATTAAGCTGGAGGAGCGGAAGGAGATATTTACAGTTTTCCGATACTCTACCTGAAAACAGAGGAATTGGAGTAGTTATATTTAGCGATCTTTTTAGAGAAGGACCATTTGAATATAATTTTCTAAAAGATGGCTTCTTGTATGTATCAAAAATGAAATTAATTGTAAATGCCAATCTCTGCATTCCTAGTTTACAGGAAAAATATATGCTTTTCCAATTAGCTTTAAAAGACAAAGACTTTTTAGAGGCTAAAAAATTTGCGGAAGAAAAAAATGAAGTTTTACAAACAATGATTACAAGTGACGAGAGAAAAAGATTACAAGAAGGAATTGAAAAAGGATTAGAAAAAGAAAAATAGAATTATTTTATCTCTTTTTCAAACTCATCTAGATTTTCAGAGAGAGCGGTAATTGAGCTTGCAAGGAGGTCTTTAGCAGGCATATTTCCATAAGACTCGACAATCAAAAGCATTTCATCAGAGTCCTTAATCGCTTCTTTTTCTATATTTTCTATTTCACTAATTTCTGCGTCATTTAGATCACATAGCCATTTAGAACCCTTTTTTTCTGGTTTAATTAATCCGCTTTTGGATTTTTGAATTATCTTATCTATTTCTGAAGAAGATTTTATTTCCTGAATAAATCTATAATAAACAAGGCCAGGAACATATTTTGAATGATTTAAGCCTTTTCCAAGTGTGGCAGTTGCGATTAACTCTAACTTATTGTCCTCACCTAAAATAGTTATTGGTGTTTTTGGATAGATTATATCTGCTGCTCCTTCCATATCTCCAGCATAAACCGTACAAGGGCCTGTTTTAGATAATTTGAAGTCTATTTTTGTCTTCACCCCCATTGATTTTTCTGTTTTTAAAACAACTAAGCCAAGGCGATGCGCTAAAACTTCATCATATAGTGCAGAATCATTTTTGAATATCTCGACATCATCTATTGCTAAGGTAGGAATTTCTGATAATGAGCGCCTTATTGAATTTAAAAGTGGTTCATTTGCTTCAACTCGCAATACAAGTTTTTCAGGGGTTTTTAATACTGCTTCCATTTTATTTAATGAAAAATATGGCTTTTAAGCTTTTGCCTTGAAAGAAAAAGCAGGTTTTTAATGGTTTTTGACTTCAATATTTACTAACATATACTTTATTTGATAATAATTGTAAAAAATATTTTCTATTGGTTAACAATATGAATTATTCTAAAATTATATATTATTCTTAAATTCAATGTTATAATTGTTAAAAATTATTACTAATTTCAAATTAAAAAATTATGCTTTATACAATTTGTGGTTGGATTGATAATTTTTATAAATGATAATTTATTGACTATCATATATGAAAGAAAAAATTAATATTTCAGGTGAAAATAATAATAACTTTTTTATAAGAGAAATAAGCAATAATTTTATTATTTTTATCTCTCATTCCAGATATTATTTAAACCCTTCTTCCTCGGCGACCGCCTTTCTTCTTAGGCCCTCCGCGAGGAACTCTGGAAGTGTCTAGAATGCTGATGATTCTGAAATTTTCTTTGCTTAAACTCTTGACTGCTGCGTGAGCTCCAGGTCCAATACCTATAGAGCCAGTTTTTGCTTTAATTCTGACATAAAGTGCATTTATTCCCAGATCTCGTGCACGTTCTGCAGCTTTCTTAGCTGCAAACATGGCTATTGTAGGGTCAGCCTTTAATCGGCTGTGTTTCGTAACCATTCCACCACTAACTCTTGATATAGTATTGCCAGCCAAGTCAGTTATGTGTATTATTGTGTTGTTTTGAGAAGTAAAAATATATACTATACCTGCTATTTCATCTTTTCTAAGAGACGTTCTATCTTCCTCATCTTTTACAATTATTTTTTCTTCTTTCTTTTCTTCTAATGCCTTTTTTTCTTCTATCATTTTTTAATTTCTCCTATTTCTTGATTATTTGCCTTTTCTTCTTTTTTTTTGGGTCTTTCATTAATCCTTAATTTAATTATTTTCTCCTCTGTTACTGGAACAGTATAGCTAGGTATGTTAACAACCCTACCACCGATAAGAATATTTTTATGTGCGACCAATTGTCTAGCATGTTTTGGAGTGTTTGCAAGCTTTAGTTTGAATACTATTGTAGAAAGTCTTCTATCCAATAAGTCTTCCACTTTAAGGGCAAGTACATCAGCAATTGTGTTTGTCTTAAGTCCTATGGCTCTTATCTTATTGAATAATATTTCTTGTTCTTCCAACGTAGCTTTTGACAGATTCATCGCCCTATGTCGAAGGTAATTTACTTTAGCGAGCGTCTTCCATATTTCTCTTTTACTTTTCAGGGCATATTTTTGCACTAGTTTATTTTCTTCAACAATTCTAGATTTCTCGTACATTTTCCTTGGCCTAACATAGAGTTTCTTTTTTCTTATCATTATGATTTCTTTCGTTTAACCCCCATTGCAATTCCTCTAGTTCTAAAGTGCGATCGAGTTCTCTGACCCCTTACAGGCAATTTAGCAGCATGCCTTATGCCCTTATAGCTCTTTATTTCTTTTAGTCTCTTTATATCAAATTCTTTCTTAATGTCTAAGTCAGAACTAAGGTAATGCTTTGTTTCTCCGGTTTCTATATCTGAACGGCGATTTTTTAGAAAGTCAGCTATAGGCATATTTTCCATAAAAGACTCAATTTTAAGAATTTCCGGTTTTGTCAACTCGGAAATTTTCTTATTTCTAGGAAAACCAAGCTTGAGGCAGAGTGCATTTGAGATTGCCCATGAAACACCTCTTATCTTAGTTAGACCAGTGTAAAGATTTTTAGAACCAAGAATGTCTTTATCCATAATTCTTACTAGGACTTCGTATTCTTCTTCCTGCATAGGATTCTTGCCTTGCGGCTTTTCCTGTGCTTTTTCTTTATCCTGTTTCTTATCCAAGATTTTTTCTTTCTTCTTATCTGCCATTTTATTTTACAAAAAGGTTGAATCTTTGCCTTTCTGATAATTCCTCCAGAATCCTTTTTTCTATTGCTTTCTTTGGATCCGGAACATTCTTAACCCTTTGCTTAATATCTTCTAGTGAAAGGAATAACTTTTCTTCTCTTGCATTCATTATTTCCTGTGTGTGTTTCTTCCCAAAACCAGGTAGCAATTCTAGCTGGTGAAGGCGGGTATTTATAGCTTGAGCATTATTGAAGAAATCAACAAATTTCTTTTCTTGTTCACCCACAAAATTATCTATAAATTCTGCTAGTTGTGCTTTGGCAGTTTCTGTTAACTTTTCTTTTGTCAATCTGCCAATAATATAATATATCTTATCTCTTTTATCTTGGCCTATATAAACTTTTTCCTTTGGTTGAAGAGCGACGCCTCTTCTTGGAGCCAATTCAAGAAGAACCAAATTCTTTTCTCCAATAGCTTGTGCTATAGGAGTCATCTTTCCGGTCATAGGGTAGCCATAAGGCAAAAAATCCAAAATTATGGCAAAATCTTCTTTCTCTGTCATTTTCAATATTTCTTAACAATTTCTGATATAGCATTTGCTTCTTCTTCACTTAAACTAGAATCTATAAATATTTTATTTACGTCTTCCGAATCTTTTGGTAGAAAGTCAGCAACTTTAACTATCTGGTCTTCCTTAATTTTTGGGTTATTTAGACTTTTAATTTCTTTAATTATCTTCTCAGCGTCAGGTTTTGACAATTTTAAGAATGTTTTTAAATAATCCTTCATCACTTTCTTATCTTCAATATCTTTAATATATTGTTTAACTTCTGCCAAGGCAAGCGGTTTTTTATTGATTATCATTTTATCAGCGTTATTTTCTTTAGGTGAATCGGCATTATATTGTACTTTTTAGGCTTATTTAAGTCATTTATCACTACATGGTAAGAAGATCCCTTCTTCCCAATTACTTTTCCTGTTCTACCTTGAAGCCTTTTTGAATAATGGAAAGGTATTGATAATTCAACAGCTACAGCTACGTAATCTCCTGGCTCAAATTCCTGGAAATACTTTGTAAATTGTATCTTTCCCTTCTGCCTTGGGCTTTTATGAGTCAACATGAAATCATCTGCCATATACACTTTAAAAAGCTTTCTTAGGGTGTTAGTATCTCCGATTAGGCGAGCAAAGACAGATTGTTCCGCCTAAGAAAATTGTTCTCGGATAAAGAAGCGCCGCATCTCCCTGCAAGACACGATTCCTGCATGAAAATTCTCTATCCTTGAACTT